>JAIPES010000046.1 GCA_021737045.1 Desulfobacteraceae bacterium
GCAAAAATAAGCCACAACTGATCGGCAAATGCAAAAATCAACAAATATGCAATGGCAGCCAGGGCCCCGGCGCACACCGCCCGCCCGTTTCCGATCCGCCTTCCGATGTGGCCGGAAAAAACACCCAGCAGCACAATGGCCGCAGACTCGGTATTGACAATATGGCTCAGCATTTCACTGGAAACAGCAAAGCCGGATTCCAGAAAAAGATACTGGGACTGAATGATGGTCACGCAGTTGCGTCCGAAATTGATCAGGGTCATGGCAATGAGAAAAATGATGTACAGGCGCAAAGAATCGGCCGCACACCTTGGACCGCAGTCCGGATCCGCAGGCGGATGCCCGCTTGTCCCCCCTTCGGGCAGAAACAAAACCGGCACCATGGCAATTAACATTACACCTGCGGCCACGAAAAAAAGCACCCCGGATTCAAAGCCCCAGCCTTCGTACATGGCGCCCAGACCATCATAGAGCTGGCCGCCGATCCAGATTCCCAGCAGCCGGCCCAGACCGCCCACACTGGCCAGTCTGCCCTGAACCTCGTTTCGCTTCTGTTCCGGGTACAAATCCGATATCAGTGCGCTCCAGCCGATATTGCTCATGGACCAGAACATCTCCACCACGGTCAGACCCAGAATAATCACGTAGCCTGCCTGATACGGCGATGCCGCCATCACGTGGGCGGCCCAGATCAGCACGGTTCCCACGGCGCCTGAAAATTCCCCCCATAAAATCAGGGTGCGCCTGAGCTGAAGCCGGTCTGAAAGCCGACCCCAAAAAAAAGTCTGGGCAATGATATTGGCCAGCATGGGAAGGGTTGCAAAAAGGGTGGTCTCTGTAACGGAAAGATCAAGATAATAACGAAGGTAAATCGACAGATAGGCATAAAAAAGGCCCCTGCGGAACATGGCCAGGGCCTGAAAAGAGCCGATACCCCAGAATATTGAAAAAGCCGGCCGAATCTGCATTTCCTGCATCATTGGGCGGTTACGTGAAACACACGTGCAATGCATCCGGCAACGCCGGGCAGATCCGGGTCAGACGTGTCCACTTCAGACTGGACATGGGGGTATCAACCTGTTTATAATTGATTTATGATAAAAAACAAATCCAAAACAAAACAATTGGGCACAACCCTGCATTTTTATCTCATCCGGCTGCCTGCGGTGTTTGTGCTGGTCCCTTTGGGATTTATCCTTGAATTTGCAATGACCTTTCCCTGGAAACTGGTGGTTGCCCTTGACAGCCGACGGCCCGGGCACAGGAAAAAAATTAACCGTACGTGAATTTCTGAGAAATTGCGCGTAAGGCAGATATTGAACGTTTCCGGTGCCATCAAACTTATCGGTTCATCCGCGCAAGGATGCACCGCTGCAGCTTTGACATGTCAATGACGGTAAACCGAAGGCCCACCCCCCCTGAAGTTCTTCTCACGGTCTCGCCCAGGGCGGTCAGCACAAGTCCGGGGCTGTTGCCGGAATCAAAATCAATGGTGATGTCCGCCTTTGCCGGCACCGGCACGGTTTCATCAGTGAGCAGAAACATGCCCGCACCCCCCAGATCATTGACCCGTCCCTGGATGGTCAGCACCTTTCTTTTGTCACTGTAGGGATCGATGATTTCCAAGGTGGCCCTGATATCGGGCCAAACAGTGGTACGCGTATTTTTACGAAAACGGCGGGCCTCTAAATTCATAGAAATATCCAATAGCTCCGGAGTTCAATGTTTGTACAGCCGCCCGGGCAACGCCCATGCATGAAAGCCGTCCGGAAAGCGTTCCGGCAATCGGCAAACTTAACTGCCAAGCAGGGGATCCAGCCCGCCTTTGCGGTCCAGGGCGTTTAATTCATCATAGCCCCCCACGTGCTGATCATCAATAAAAATCTGCGGAACCGTACGCCGGCCGCCGCTTCGCTCCACTGCCTCGGTCATGCGCGACGGATCAGCATCCACAAAGATTTCCGTGTATTCAGCGCCTTTTTGATCCAACAGGGATTTGGCCATCCGGCAAAACGGACAGGCCTTTGTGCTGTAGATTTCTATGACAGGCATTGGCTTTTTCTCCTTGTTTGTTGACATTTAACACGATTTTGAAACCTGCGCGGTTTTGGAAACAAATTGCAGCCAGCGCTGCCTGAAGGCATCCATGGGCATGCTGTCCAAAGTGCGCAGTTCAAGGGTGGTGCCTTTTAAATTAAACCGCAAATCCGTAAAAATCGTGGTCATATGATATAAAAACGCTTCAAAGGAAGTATCGGCTGTTTTGAAAAACGGCACCTCCTCTCCCAGTGCCACGGCATGCAGCCCGAAACGGATCAGCCGGTCAATGAGTTCTTCGGGTGCTGTCATGAGCTCTGCGCAGCAGGGCGGCATGCCGCACCGGGTGGGATCGGTGTTGTCCCAGATCTCGCGCCTTTGTGCTGACATCTGAAACAGCGGCTCCCGGGCCAGACTGCACAGCCGGAAAAACAGGGGCAGAAGCTCCTCAATGCTGCATATGGCCACGTGCAAATGAATGGAGGCCGTGGCCTTCATCATCTCATGGCCCCGGGTGCCGCTTGCAGCCAGGCGCCGATGCAGACTCACATAACGCTCGGATGTCAAACACAAAGGCGCATCCCTGCGGCCCGGCACGTACCCCCGGGGCAGGTAGGAAATGCCAAGATGCGAGCGGATCTCTGCGTTGATCTGCTCCATAAAAGCGATGAAGCTGTCTATCCGCTTTTCGTCACCGGCAACAAGCGGCGGGCTGCAGTACTCGAGCTGCCCGCCGGGTTCAAAGGCAATGCACAGTCCGTTTTCAAAAAAAACCGCGCCATTGGCGCATTTGCCCCGGCGGCTCAGGAGCGCTTCCACATCCGCCACATCCTCAATGTTCAGGACACGGTCGGGCAGAAATTCAAATTCAAACCCGTATGTCCTTTCGGTCTTGGGCAACTGCCCCTTTAAAACCGCCATATAGCGGCGGGTGAAATCGGCTGCCAGCCCGGCGATATCAAAATGCCCGTTCAATTGTCCTCCCGGGTCCGGAAATTCTGGTAATCCCGCATGAAATGCTGGTACCAGAGGGTGAACACGATCACTGAAAAAAGCCGGTCCGCCTGGGAAACCAGAGTCTGCGGGCCCACACCGGCTGCCGTGACATTGTCGGACAGCCGCCGGACAAATCCGGGATCCAGCACATTGTGCTGCTGCACCAGATTGCCCAGCACCACTTCCCGGATGGGCTCGGGCAGGGTGCGGGGTTCGGACAACCAGTCCGCCATGGGAAAGGTAAAGGGCTGTTTTTTGCGAAACGCGGTTTTGGCGTCCAAAAGCCCGTGCCTGACAAATGAATAAGCGCAAATCAATTTTTCCCGGTTCAAACCCAGGTTCACCTTCATGGATACCGGCAGCCTGGCGGCAAACTCGGCCAGGCGATAATCCAGAAAGGGCGTGCGGGTCTCCAGGCCGTGGCGCATGGACAGTTTGTCAAGGCGCAGAATCACGTAATCCGTAAGCCGGCACCGGCTCTCAAAGGATATGGCCGTGTTCACCGGGTGTTCCCGGCCGGTGAGTGCCGGCGCCGCCTCGGCGGGAAACACCGGCTGATCCGGAGTGCTGCCCAGAAGCCGTTTGAGTTCGGCAGAATCAAACAAGGCCTCTGCCTGGATATAGCGCCGGGCCGGATCATGGCTCCGTGTTGCCAGGTAGTTTTCCAGCTCGGGATAGTGCCGGTTTACCCGCGCCTGTTCGGCTGCGGTCATGCGGCTGTATTGCTCTGCCGCCATTTCAATCATGAATTTTTTGTACCCGGCAAAAATTTCATCCGCGCCCTCACCTGTGAGCACGGCCTTTACATCCGCGGCCGCAGCCCGGCAAACGCAGTCCGTGGGCAAAATGGTGCCCAGGGAAATGGGTTCTTCAACCGCTGCGATAATATCGGCAAGCCCTTCAAGGCTGTCCTTGCCGCAAACTGCCGGCTGCAGCCGGGTTTGGGAGAACCAGCGGCTGCGGGTTTGCAAAAACCGCCTGACATCGGGCAGCTCATCATAGGCCGGCTCATCAAAAGATGCCGTATACAGGCGCATATCCGGATGCGTGCCCACGGCGGCAGCCGCCACGGCAGACGAATCAATACCGCCGCTGATAAAGCTGCCCAGTTCAACATCCGAACGAAGCCGGATTCGCACGGCATCCCGGAAGATATCGAAAAAGCCGTCTGCGGCGCTTTGCAGGTCCAGGTCCGTATCCTGTGGCCCGGTAATGTAATTCCAGTATTGATGGATGGCAATTTCCCGGGCATTTAAGTCATATTCCAGATAAGCACCGGGCGGGAGCCGGTAAATCCCGTCAAACATTGTCTGCTCACCGGGTACATAGCGATAGACAAAATAGCTGGCCAGCCGGTCCGTGTTGAGCTGCGGGGTGATTTCCAGGCCCGCCAGAAGCGGTTTGATCTCCGAGGCAAAGGCGAATGCACCGTTTGCCTCGGTGTAATACAGGGGCTTGATGCCGAAGCGGTCCCGGAACAAAAACAGCTTTGCCTTTTTCGGATCAAGGAGGGCCCCGGCATACATGCCGTTGAGCCGGTGAAGAAATTCAATGCCATGGCGCCGGTACAAATGCAGGGCCACCTCCACGTCTCCACTGGAAACAAAGGGCTGATCCGCCACCTCCGGGCGCAGTTCAATATAATTGTAGATCTGGCCGTTGCAGACAATGGCGGTATCATCTGTTGGGCAGCAGATGGGCTGCATGCCGGTTTCCAGGTCCAGAATGGCCAGGCGAACAAAACCCAGAGCGATATTTAAGCCGCCAACCCCGGCGGCATGAAAATCCCGCCCGTCAGGACCCCTGTGTTTCTGCGTACATCCCATCTCCTGCACCTGACGACTCAGGTGGGCCATGGAATGGCGCGCGGATACGATACCTGCAATGCCGCACATGATTTCGGCTCTTTTTGTCAAATAATCAAAGACCGGGCAGTTCCGGACTGCCCGGAAGTGGATGTTATCTTTCAGACTCTGCCCCAGCCGTGGTGGCCGTGTCAAGTGTTTGCAAATATGTTTTTGTATTTACAACCTTTTTAAATGAACTTATAATTTTTATATGATATATATGGAACCGGTCACAATGAATCTTCGACCGCCGGGACAAAAACCCGGGATCGCATGCAAATCCGGGCTTGACAGAAAACCCGACGGGCATCTAAAGCAGAAAAGCTCTCCGGAAACGACCCCGAACCAACCGCCGGCCCTGCTTTGCCGGCAGTGCCTGGCCTTTATCACCCGGCCCGGAGAGCGGATTGTTGTTCACGGCGCTCATCACCATACATTTGCCAATCCTCACGGCATTGTGTTTGAAATCGGGTGTTTTCAGCAAGCCCCGGGTTGTGCCGTAGCCGGAGCACCCACGGATGAATTTACCTGGTTTGCGGGATACAATTGGCGGATTGCCATCTGCTCAAACTGCCTGACGCACATGGGCTGGCTTTTTACCGCCGCCGGGGGCAGCAGCCGTTTTTACGGCCTGATTCTGGACAATCTCGTGGAATCTGCAGCCGGATTTGAAAAAAAATAAACAAATCAAAAAACAGATTGACAAATACGGTCAAATTCGAATAACAGAGAAGGTTTTTAGCCACAGACAGATGATCTCTTTTTATGAAGGTGAACGCAAAACATGAGCCAAGACATTACACACGTAAGAAACATCGGCATCAGCGCGCATATCGACTCCGGCAAGACCACGCTGACTGAACGAATCCTGTATCTGACCAAGCGGATTCACAAAATCCACGAAGTGCGGGGCAAGGACGGAGTGGGCGCCACCATGGATTCCATGGCCCTGGAAAAAGAACGGGGGATTACCATTGCCTCGGCAGCCACGTACTGCACCTGGGAAGGCCATGAGATCAACATCATTGACACCCCCGGGCACGTGGATTTCACCATGGAAGTCGAGCGCTCCCTTCGGGTGCTCGACGGGGCCATCCTGGTGCTCTGCGCCGTTGGCGGGGTCCAGTCCCAGTCCATAACCGTGGACCTGCAGATGAAGCGCTATAACATCCCGACTATCGCATTTATCAATAAGTGCGACCGAAGCGGCGCCAACCCGTTCCGGGTCATTGAGCAATTAAGGGAAAAGCTCGGCCACAATGCCGTGGCCCTGGAGATGCCTATCGGGCTTGAAACGCATCATCACGGCGTGGTGGACCTGATTTCCATGAAGGCCCTTTATTTCGAGGGCGACCACGGCCAGCACGTAAAAACAGACGAAATTCCCGAAGAGCTTGTTGACACGGCCATGGAGAAACGCGAGGAACTGCTGGATGCGGCTTCCATGTTTTCCGATGAACTCACCGAGGCCATTCTCGATGAGACTGAGGTTTCCGAAACCATGCTCAGGGAGGCCATTCGAAAAGGGGCGCTCAGGCGCGAGCTGACTCCTGTGCTCATGGGTTCGGCCTATAAAAACAAGGGAGTCCATCCCCTGCTCAATGCCGTTTGTGATTACCTGCCCTCGCCCGATGACGTGGAAACCCATGCCCTGGATATCACCAAGGGAGAAGAACCGGTACGCCTGACCGCAGACAACAAGGCGTCGCTGGTGGCCCTTGCTTTCAAGCTTGAAGATACCCCTTACGGCCAGCTTACCTATATCCGAACTTACCAGGGGGCCCTTGACAAGGGCGATACCATTTATAACGTGCGCACCGGCAAAAAAATCAAGGTTGGCCGGATTGTTCGCATGCATGCAGATAAAATGGAAGACGTGGAAACCATCCCGGCGGGATTTATCGCCGCACTTTTCGGCATTGACTGCGCATCCGGCGACACCTTTACCGAACCGGGTGTAAACCTCTCCATGTCTTCGATGTATATCCCGGAGCCGGTGATCACCCTGGCGGTCAAACCCGCGGATTACAAATCTGAAACCAACATGTCCAAGGCCCTCAACCGCTTTACCAAGGAAGATCCAACCTTTCAGACCCGTTTTAATTCCGAAACCGGCGAAACCCTGATTTCCGGCATGGGCGAACTCCACCTGGAAATCTACCTTGAGCGCATGAAACGGGAATACAACGCTTCCATTATCGCGGGCGAGCCCCAGGTGGCCTACAGAGAAACCGTCACCCAACAGGCCAATTTCGACTACACCCACAAAAAACAAACCGGCGGTGCAGGCCAGTTCGGACGGGTCATGGGGTATATGGAACCCGTGGAAGGCGAATTTGAATTTGAAAGCAAAGTCACCGGCGGGGCCATTCCAACCCACTTTATCCCGGCCTGTGAAAAGGGTTTTGCCGAATGCATGAAAAAGGGCCCCTGGATGAAATATCCGGTGACAGGCGTTAAAATGGTGCTCACAGACGGCGGCTTCCATGCCGTGGACTCCTCGGAAATGGCCTTTCAGGCAGCCGCCCGGGGAGCTTTCCAGCAGGCCTATTACAAGGCCAGGCCGGTTTTGCTCGAACCGGTGATGAAAGTGGTTGTGGAAACGCCTGACGAATTTCAGGGAAATGTTATGGGTTCCCTGAACCAGCGCCGGGGTATCATTATCGGCGCCCATGACGAGGGGATTTCCACAGTGATCGAGGCCCATGTGCCCCTGGCGGAAATGTTTGGCTATTCCACTGTGCTCAGATCCCTCACCCAGGGCAAAGCCCAGTTTACCATGGAATTTGAAGCCTACAAGGAAGTGCCCAAATCCGTGCTCGAAGAAATCGCCAAAAAAAATGAACAGGCATCAAAAGGCGGAAAGTCGTAAAATGCCGGGCGCATTCGTTCAGATTTGGAACCATTTGCCGTGTAAGCGGTTATTGAATTGATATTAAACTGCCATAAGGAATCCATACCAATGCAGAATCATACGCTCATGCTACGTGACCCTTTAAAGATGATCGGCGGCAGTGCTGCTGAAAGCATTGAAAATGGCGGCTTTGCCGCCATTCTTGCCCGGGCCGGAGTGGGCAAAACCGCCCTGCTCGTCCAGCTGGCCCTACATGCCATGGCCGGGGGGAAAAATGTCCTGCACATCAGCACCGAAGACCCGGTGGACAAGGTCAACCTCTGGTACCAGGAAGTCTTTCACCGGCTGACCCAATCAGACAACCCGTCCCAGGGCGAAAAAATCTGGGATCAGCTTCTGTACAACCGCTTTATCATGACGTTTGAAACCGAGACCTTTAACCTGGACAAGGTGCAGAAGCGCATTTCCGAACTCATGGCAAACGGAATCTTCCAGCCCCGGTTGGTTATGATCGACGGGTTTGCTTTTGATGAAACAAGCCGTCCCCAGTTAAACGGCCTCAAGGATCTGGCGGCCACAAGCGAGATGACCTTCTGGTTCACCGTTCGCACCCACCGCGACGAGCCCGTGGATTCTTCCGGAATGGCGACTTCCTTTGCGCCGTTTGCCGGCTTGTTTGACCTGATGCTCCAGCTTTACCCGGAAAAGGACCGGGTCCATCTCAAACGCCTGCCACTTGCAGCCGAACAGGACCGGCAGGATACGGCCGAATTGTACCTGGATCCAGCCACACTGCTGGTTAGCGACAGCCCAGTTGGCGCCTAATGACCATTGCCGTTGCCGTAAGCGGCGGCATCGATTCCCTGGTGGCCGCCCATCTGCTGAAAAAAGAGCACGGCTCGGTTTTCGCCATTCATTTCCAGACCGGATATGAAGAAAAACAACATCCGCACATCGACCATTCTTCTGCCTCCGGCAGCCGGGGGCAGGAGACTTACGTCCCCCGGCTGCAAGCCCTTATGGGCAGCCTGGATATCCCGCTGAAAATCATCGACTGCCGCCGGGAATTTGAAAACCGCATTGTGGATTATTTTCTCCGTTCCTATGCGTCCGGCCGCACCCCCAACCCCTGTGTGCAATGCAACCGGGACATCAAATTCGGCATTGCCTTAAAAGCGGCAGCCCGGATGGGCGCAACCCATCTGGGCACGGGTCACTATGCCCGCATCCGGCACACCGGGGACCAATGCGAGCTTTTACAGGGCCGGGACCGGCAAAAAGACCAGTCCTATTTCCTGTCCATGCTGCGGCCGCATCAACTGGCCTGCGCCCTGTTTCCCCTGGGAGAAATGCATAAGGACCAGGTCCATGAAATTGCCCGTCAAAACGATTTACAGCCCCTTTCCGGCCGGGAGAGCCAGGATATCTGCTTTGTCCAAAACCGTCATTATGCAGATTTTCTTGAATCCAAAAAAGGACGGATTTTTCCGCCCGGACCGATCGTGGATACCCAGAATAAGCGCATCGGCACCCACAAGGGACTGCATCGCTACACCATCGGCCAGCGCCGGGGCATTGACTGCCCGGCTCAATCCGCCTATTATGTCGTTGATATCGATCCGGCAGCCAATCGACTGGTTGTGGGATATAAAAATTCATTGTATAAAGAAACATGCTTTATCCAACAGGTTAACTGGATGGTCAGCAAGCCCCATGGCCCGATAGAAGTCAGGGCCCGGATCCGGTATCGCCATGCCGGAGCGGAAGCCGAAATTCACCCGTTGGAAAACAACCGGGCGGTCATCGGGTTTAAAACCCCCCAGAAAGCCATCACCCCAGGACAGGCCGCCGTATGCTACCGGCACGAAAGGATTGTGGCTGCCGGCTGGATTGAGGGCACATAAAAACATGAGTAAGTTTCTTAAAATCATCACACTCGGCTGCAAAGTCAACCAGGCCGAGACCGAATCGCTCGCAGCCGGATTTGTACGCCAAAAAACCTGGAATCTTGCCGGCCCCCGGGAAGATGCGGACCTTTGCATAATCAACACATGCGCAGTCACGCAAAAAGCCGCCATGCAGTCCAAGCAGGCCATCCGCAAAGCCGTCCGCGGCCATCCCAACGCCGTGATTGTTGTCACGGGCTGCTATGCCCAGAATGACCCCAAAGCGATTGCCGATATCAAAGGAGTGGATTATGTTATCGGCCAGGGCGAAAAACACCGGATCATTGAAATCGAAACCTCTCTAAAGCAGGTAAACTCCCCAAAATCGCCGCTTACCCATATCAGCGGCCCGATAATCCGGCACAGCGATATTTCCGGATCGTGCCGTTTTGCGCCCATGCCCGCCCCGGCCGCAGGGGCGTTCAGGACCCGGCCTTTTTTAAAAATCCAGGACGGATGCAATTCCTTTTGCACCTATTGCATTGTTCCCTATACACGGGGCCGAAGCAGAAGCCTGCCGGCAGATGGAGTGATTTCCGAATTCCGTGCCCTGGCTGATGCCAATTCACCTGAAATTGTCCTGACCGGCGTGCACATCGGCAAATACGGCCAGGACCTCACCCCGCAAATGGATCTCGCCGGCCTGCTTGTTCTTCTGGACTCCGTTAACGGCGGCCACCGCATCCGCCTGTCGTCTGTTGAGCCTGCGGAAATCACCGATACCCTGCTCCAAACAATCTATGAATCAGAAAAAATCTGCCCTCATTTTCACATACCCTTGCAAAGCGGAGACTCATCGATTCTTCAAAAAATGAAAAGGCCCTATACCCCGCAAATTTTTGCAGAGCGCATTGAAACCATCCATGGCCTTTTTCCGGATGCAGCAATCGGAGTTGACGTTATCGTGGGGTTTCCCGGGGAAGACGATTCCGCCTTTACCCGCACGTTTGAACTCATTGAAGCCCTGCCGGTGACATATCTGCACGTATTCCCGTTCTCTGCCCGGCCCGGAACCCGGGCGGCCGGATTTGACAATCCGGTTTCCGCAGCCGTGATCAAGCAACGCTGCCAGATGCTGCGGCAGCTGGGGGAGGAAAAGAAACAGCAGTTTTATGATAAAATGACCGGGAAAACGCTGGATGTGGTCATTGAAACCGAAAATACAGGGAAACCAGGATTGTCCAGGGGCATCACCGACAACTACATCCCCTTGTACGTGGAAAATGCATGCGGCCTGCAGGGCACCCGCGTGGCCTGTCAAATCAACGGATCCGCTTCAGACGAGGCCCTGTGCGGCAAAGCGGTTACCGCCATTCTATCGGAGCAAGCATCATGACCCGGATGAAAACCCAGAAAGAAATTACATACTCTATTTCCGAACTGGCAGAAGAACTGGATATCAGTACGCGGGCCATTCGTTTCTACGAGGAAAAGGGCCTGATCACCCCGGAGCGCACCAAGGGCAACCACCGCATTTACGACCGGCGGGACCGGGCCCGGTTAAAGCTGATCCTGCGCGGCAAGCGTCTGGGCTATTCTCTGGATGAAATCGCGGAAATGATCGGTATGGGCAATTTTGACACAGACGAGGAACAGCAGTTAAAAAAAGCCTATTCCTATGGCAGAAGAAAGCTCAAGGAAATTGAAAGCCGCATGGAGGAACTCGAAATTCTCAAGCAGGATCTGCTGCGGGTGCAGGAAAAAATCTTAAACCGCTTAAAGCAACTCAACTTAAAGCCCCCCCGATAAAACCGGGTTTTATGTAAAGGCGGCCAGATTGAAAAACTGAAGGGTATCTTTGGCATGCTGGATGTATTGCCGTCGCTCCATACCCAGCATGGGACGGAAAAAATTTTCCCCGGACACGAAATTGTGAATGGCATTCATAATATAAAGCACTTTCATGCGGGCTTCCACCGGGACATCATTGCGGTCTGGGGCAAGTCCCATGGAATAGGCAATGTCTGAGAGATACTCCGGCACCCGGAAATCCAGAGTGCTTCCATGGCGTGTTTTCATGAAATACCGGTGAAGGGTCAGGTTGGAGATTTCCGGATTTTCAAACAAATAATCCACCATCTGCTCAATGGCGATATCCAGGCGCTGCGCCAGGGGCTTTCCCTTGATGATCTTTTCCACCTCGATGAGCTTGTTTCCCAGCCCGTCATTGATATCCCGGATCACGGCTTCATATAAATCCCCTTTTTCCCCCCAGTGGTAATAGAGGGTGGAGATATCAATATCCACGGCCTTTGCGATCATGCGCGTGGTTGTACCGTGAAACCCGTATTCACCGAAAATTTTCCGGGCTGCCTCAAGAATGCGGGCCTTCATGGACTCTGGATTTTGTTTTGCCTTTTCAAGAGATGTTGCCATTCTATCCTTCGCCTGTATCATTGAACAATTGATGGCACCATTTACAATCCGACTTTTTACGTGTGCATCAACAATTGATGGCACCGTAAAAAGTCTGATTTCAGATGGTGCCGTAAAAAATTCAAGATCAAGGCTTGCGCAATTTCGAAGAATGCAGCGTACTTAGCCGTACGTGAAATTCTGAGAAATTGCGCGTAACGCAGATATTGGACTTTTTACGGCGCCATCAACAATTAAATATTTTCCAAATACCAGCAATAGCCGCCGACCCGTCAGATCACACCCCGGCCGGCCATATCATCGATTTCAGCGTCCCTGTAACCAAGCTCTGAAAGCACCTGCCTGGTGTTTTCGCCGAATTCAGGCGGAAACTGGGAAACACGGGCCGGGGTTTGAGACAACTTGGCCACCGCACCCAGGGCTGTCAGCCGCCTGCCCTTTGCACCAGTGAGTTCCAGCACCATTTCCCTCTGGGAAAATACCGGATCGGCAAGGGCTTCGGAAAGATTTTTGACCGGTGCCCAGCAAATCTCCGCGCTTTCAAAGGCCTTTTGCCAGTGCAAAAGGGTTTGGGAGCGAAATTGTTGTTTGAAAAAATCAATAATTTCCTTCCGGCGTGCGTCATCATACTGCAGCGGGATGTATTCCGGAACCTGGAAAAAATCACACAAATTTTTCCAGAACCGGTTTTCCACCGCACCAATGGAAAGATACCGGCCGTCTGCGGTTTCATAAGTATTGTAGCAGGCATACCTGTGGGACAGAAACCAGTTGCCGCGCTCCACGGCCTGGCCGGCGGTCTGCTGGATGTTTAGGGCAAGCGAGAGCAGGCTCAGGCACCCGTCTGTCATGGAGATGTCAATGTACTGGCCCCGGCCGGTTTTCTCCCGGGAAAACAGGGCCATCATGATGCCGATCACCGCATTCATCCCCCCGCCGGCCATGTCCGCGATCTGAATGCCCGGAATCACCGGCCGGCCGTCTGCCTCTCCGATTAAGCCCAGCACGCCGGCCACGCTGAGGTAATTGGCATCATGGCCCACAATGCCGGCATAATCGCCGGTCTGGCCGTAACCGGTAATGGAGCAGTAAACAATAGCCGGGTTGACCGTCCTGACCGATTCATAATCCACGCCCAAACGGGCTGTCACGCCGGGGCGGAAGCCTTCGAGCACCACGTCGGCATCCCGGACCAGTTCAAAAAAAATCTTTTTCCCAGCCTCTGACTTTAAATTCAGGCAAATATGCTCCTTGCCGCGATTGACCGCATTGTCCGGGAAAAATTCCCCTGCAAAGCGTTTGTCTTCAACCGCAATGACCCGGGCACCATGATCGGCAAGAATCATGGATGCATAAGGCCCGGGCAGCAGACGGGACAGATCAATAACAGTAATGCCGTTTAAAGCACCGGTTTTGGCATCTGGCATGGTTTTTCCTCCAAAAGAAAGCTTGCCGGACGGATAAAAAATCAATATAATAAAAAAACAGTTTCAATCCAGCGTTTGATTCCATCACTTGATGTATAATTCAGCAACCCTTTGATGTCAACCACAAATAAAATGACTTAAACCACCCGAATTCAGGAATTACTTAACGATTCGTGAAAATTCCCGGAACCGGTCATCATTGGCATCCTGCATGAGTTCAAACAAAGCCATCTCTGTTGTGGAAACCACAGCACCCTGAGCGCGCATGCGCTCAATGGCCATGTTGCGGTTCCAGGCGGTCCGGGAGGATATGGCATCTGAGGCCACATGCACCTGAAAATCCCGGCCCAGCAGCCCGCATACGGTCTGATGCACGCATATATGGGCCTCAAGACCGCAAATCAGGATTTTGCGGCGGCCGGCCTGCTCCATGACCTGAACAAAATAAGGGGTCATGCAGGCATTAAACGTCATTTTTTCCACCATGAAAACATTTGTGAAAAGCGGCTGCAGCGCCTCAACGGTGGGACCAAGACCCACGGGATGCTGCTCGGTGACAATCACCGGCAGCTCAAAGAGATTGGCACCGCGAATCAGTTTTTCGACATTGCTCACGACGTGTTGGGAATCCGATACGGTCCGGGCGAGTTTGCCCTGGACGTCAATGACCACCAGGGCGGTTTGGGCCTGATCCAGCATTGGGCACCTCCTTGAATCAATTTGATTTTCGGGATAAACAAAAAATTCTCTGACCAGCGGAGCAACCACTTTTGAAAACACAAAATGCCGACCAAAACAGGATTGAGCAGAAACAGACGCTGCGAAAGCGGCGGCATGCAATGGCATTTGCCACATACCTGGTTCCGGTATCACTTGTGGTGCTTTGCTGGTCCCAGGGCCTTTTGCCTGAAAAGGTTATCTATCACGTCGCCGCAGCCGTTTTATTGATCAACCTCACCATTCTGATCCTGATCCACACAAATCTCAATCTGAAATTCCGGGACCCGAGCATGACTGCGGCCCATATCGCAGTATCCTCGATTCCAACCCTTTATGTCATGTATTTTCTGGAACCAGCCCAGGCCAGATCAATTTTCATGATTCTTCTGGTGGTGGCTGTGATCTACGGGATACTGGAGTTAAACACCCGCAGATTTCTCATGGCATGTCTTTGGATTTTTTCCCTTTACTGCATAATGCTTTTGGCGCTTTGGCGCAAAAAGCCGGAAACCCTTGACTGGTCCCTGGAACTGATACAGATGGTGGCCTTTGGTCTTACGCTGCTGAGCATGTCGATTGTCGGCGGATATATCAGCAACTTGCGGGAAAAACTGCGCTCCCGCAACCAGGA
This sequence comes from Desulfobacteraceae bacterium, assembly GCA_021737045.1. GTDB lineage: Bacteria > Desulfobacterota > Desulfobacteria > Desulfobacterales > Desulfosalsimonadaceae > Desulfosalsimonas. The sequence goes on from JAIPES010000046.1 coordinate 14,835, forward strand.
ACTGCAAAAGGCAATTGAAAAAATCGACAAACTCGTCAACATTGATCCCTTAACAGAAGTCAGCAACCGCCGCCGGCTCTTTGAGGTGCTCACCCAGGAAACAAACCGCTGCAACCGGGCGGAAACACTCTTTTCCATATGCCTGCTCGACATTGATCATTTCAAGCAGGTCAATGACACTTACGGGCATATGGCAGGAGATGAAATCCTTTGTCACATCGCCTGCAGCATATCCGAAGGCATCCGCAATATCGACGCCTTCGGCCGGTACGGCGGGGAGGAGTTTTTGCTGGTTCTGCCCCAGACCCGCCTTGCCGGAGCGGTCGTCAAATCGGAAAAAGTGCGTTGCCAGGTTGCCGGCCTCCGGTTTCCCGACATTTCCGGGGATATCGGCGTCACTGTATCCATTGGCGTGGCCCAGTACCGGCCCCCGGAAGATATCGACACCACCCTGTTGCGGGCGGACCGGGCCTTGTACGCGGCCAAGGCAAACGGGCGCAACCGCGTGGAAACCGAAAAAAATCAAACGGCTGTCACATAGCCGGTCCCGGCTGATTGCGGCTCTGTAAACCGCAAACCGGTTAACGCTTTTTACCGGTGATGGCCTCGGCCATGTGCCGAACTTCAAAGGGCCGCTTCTGCTTTTGTGCCCCGCCCCGCAGCTGCATTACGCATCCCGGACAATCGGTGACAAGAATGTCAGCCCCGGTTTCGGCGACAGCAGCCATTTTTTTGTCCAGAATCGTGGCTGAAATCTCCGGAAACTTGAATGAATAGGTTCCCCCCAGCCCGCAGCACGTTTCCTCCTCGCCGTGGGCCACATATTCATATCCTGCCCTTTCCAGAAGCCGACGGGGGGGATTTCTCACGCCCATGCCGCGGCACAGGTGGCATGGGGCGTGATAGGCGGCCCTGGTTTTTTCCGCCCGGGCTTCCTTGGCTTCCCCCAGGCCCATGCGCATGACAAAGGAGCTGAAATCAATAACTTTTTCCGCAAACCGCTCGGCCCTGACCCCGGTGCCGGGTTGTTTGGCCAAAAGATGCGGATAATTCTCCTTCATGTGGGATCCGCACGAAGCACAGAAAGTCAGGATATAGTCGTAGTCACCGGGATCCATGCTTCCGATGTTCCAGGCGGCCAAATCCGCGGCGGCTTCGTGTTCACCCAGCATATACAGGGGCAGACCGCAGCAGCCCTGCTGGCGGACAAAAACCACCTCGATTCGGCCGCCTGCCAGCAGGCGCAAGCCGGACAAAAGCTGCTCCGGATAAACAAAATCCTGCAGGCAACCGGAAAACAGGGCCACACGGTATTCCGGCCGGGCCGGTGAAAAAGGGACCGGATCCCACTGGTCCCGGAAGGGTTTTTTGGCCAGGGCCGGCAGCGCCTTAAATTCATGATCCCTGAAAAAGACCCCGGGCAAATGCCGCATATAAGGGCTGTTTCCGGTAACCGGCTTCTGGGCGTATCTGCCGCTCCGCAGCAGCGCATGAAACAGGGGTCTTCTTTTGAGCACAAACCCGGCCAGGGAACTGAGCACCGGCTTTTTGCCCCCGTGCTCCACCATGGTGTGCACTTCCCGGATCAGGCGGGGCAGATCAATGCCGGCTACGCACACCTGTTTGCAGGCCTGGCAGTTCAAGCAGTTTTCAATCAGGTTCTTGTCCTTGTCCCGGCCGTGGAAAAAATAAGTCAGAATCAACCCGATCGCACCGATATAGATGTGCCCGTATGCATGGCCGCCCACCAGGCGATAGATGGGACAGACATTGGCGCACGCCCCGCATCGCACGCAGCGAAGGGCCTGGGAGAAAACCGGGTCTTTTGCCAACGCACTTCGGCCGTTGTCTAAAAACACGATATGCATGTTTTTTCTGCCCGAACCCGAGGCAGCAGACGGGTTGGCACCGGTAATCCAGGTGACATATGAGGTGATGGCCTGGCCGGTGGCGTTTCTGGGCAGGCCCTTTAACACCTGAAGCGCTTCAAAGACCGTAGGAATAAGCTTGTCAATGCCCACCAGGGCCACGTGCACCCGGGGCATGGTGGTCACCAGGCGCACGTTTCCTTCATTTGACACAATGCCCAGGGTGCCGGTTTCGGCAATGGCAAAATTGGCGCCCGAAATCCCCATGTCCGCGCTGACAAACCGCTGGCGGAGCTCTCTTCGGGCCACCTTTACCAGTTTTTCAATGTCTGTGTCCTGCTGCTTTCCGGTCACTTCCGAAAACAGGCGGGAAACCTCGTTTCTGGAAAGGTGGATGGCGGGCATGACCATGTGAGAGGGCCCCTCGCCGCGCAGCTGAATGATCCACTCGCCCAGATCGGTTTCAATGACCTCGTAGCCCCGGTTTTCCAGAAAATGGTTCAGCAGGGTTTCCTCGGCGGTCATGGACTTGGATTTAACAATCCGGGAGCAGTTGTTCTCTGCTGCAATCTGCGAAATGATCTCATTGGCCTCCACGTCAGAGCCGGCAAAATGCACTTTTGCCCCGGCGGCCTCAGCCTTTTGGCAGAACTTTCGAAAAAGTTCATCGAGCCGGGACATGGCCGCATCCTTTGCCGTGCCGATGTTTTCGATCAGTCCGTCCCGGTCAATGCCGGCAAAATTGGCATCCCGGCCGTCACGGTAGGCCACGGCAAAATTGTCCAGGGCCTTTCGCTGAAATGTATTTTCCAGGGCCTCTGCCAGCTGCTTGCGGTATTGCCCCAGGTTGTCTGCTGTCTGCATGAAAATCTCCCTTACGAAGAGGGTTGCCCGTCAATGATCAAAACGTGCAGGTCCAGGGGACCGTGCACGCCAAGGGTCAGGACCCGCTCGATATCGGCTGTGCGGCTGGCACCGGTGATAAATGCGGTGTAATCGGATTTGGCAAAAAAACCGGCAAGCTTGTCCGCAACATCATAGGAATCCGCGTAAATATCGCCGGAATTGAGCACAGCCACATGCACCTCGCTGATCATGGTGGCCAGGCGCAGGTCCTCATCCGGGCAGTTGATGACCAGAGTTCCGGTCTCGGAAATGGCAAAATCGGCAAGGCTCAACCCAACGTCAATGCCGCCGGCATAGGCGGCAAGCCCCCCTTCAATCAGGCCGATGCCGGCCTGCCGGCACAGGGATATTAAAGATTCCGTATCTCTGTCTTCAAGATTCGGGGCTGCAATGAGTTTTTCCCACTGCTTTAAACCGCACAATTCCTCTGCCGGATCAGAAAGCGCGTGCTCGCAGCCCGAAGCCAGAATGGCGCAGGCCTGTTTTTGGGCACAAACATCAACGGTATAGGCCAGGGCATCGTCCATTGTGGCCACGGTTTTCACGGTGGCCGAAACCGCCCGGGCCTTTTGCGTAAACTGTTCTGTGCGTTCAGATCTGTTCATGAAGGTTTGTCCTTTGGTGAATCAGGGTCATTTTTGATTCTCAGCCCGGGCCGGGCCGGCGGTTTGTCTGAGGCTTTGGGCGTATACCTCAATGGGGTGACACACACGGATTTTGCTTTGCGCATGGGACAAAAGGTCAATGATCTGCAGCATGCATGCCGGGCACCCCGTGGCCACGGTATCCGCGCCCGTGGCCAGGATGGCATCGCGCTTTTTGGCGCCAATTTTTTTGGACAATTCATAATGCGCCAGGTTAAAACTGCCGCCCATGCCGCAGCACCGGTCTGCGTCAGACATCTCCGAAAGCTGCAGCGAGCCGGATGCCGCAAGAATTGTTCTGGGCTGTTTGGCAATCCCCAAAGACTTTTTCAAATGACAGGGGTCATGGTAAGTCACGGTTCCAGAATCAGCCGATTGCTTTGCCTGCACACCCATCACATCCACCAAAAACGCATTGATATCCCGGGTTTTTTCAACAATGCCGGGAATCTGATCCCGGATTTTTCCGGAATCGCCGGTGATATAGGTTTCCATTGCGGGCCAGAGCTTGGCGATGGTGGAAGTGCATGTGGCGCAGGGTGTGACAAGATAATCAAAATCCAGATCCTGCCAGATCCGGATGTTTTTTTCCACCAAATGGGAAAACGTCTTCACATCCCCGGCAGACAAGGCTGGAATTCCGCAGCAGGGAGCCTGGGCAGCCACATACACATCCACCCCATGGAAGGCAAACACCTCCATGGCCGCTTCTGCAACACGCGGCAGGATCTTGTCCACCAGGCAGCCGGGGTAAAAAACCACCCGGGTCCGACCGCTTTGCCTGGGCTCTGTAAAGTCCCGGTGGGCCTTTTTGTGCCAGGCCTCGGCGGCAATGGGCATAAAATGCCGATCACCGATAACCGGGGACATGAAACGGGCGCAGGAGGAACCGAGGGTTTTGTTCACACTCCGGGTAAAGGGCCCCTGCAGGCGGCCCATCCATTGCATCAGGCTGTCAAACCGATCCGGATTGGACAAAAACCCCCGGAAAATGGCTTTTTTGATGGGGGACAGGCCCAAATAGCCGGTGATAATGGCCCGGGCCTTTAAAAACACGTCCAGCACCGGCACCCCGCCCGGGCATGCCGCCGCGCAGGACCCGCACAACAGGCACCGGTCCAGGCGCTCTTTGACCGCTTCCGGGTCATCCAGGATTTCCTGGCTCAAATTTTCCACAAGAACCAGTTTTCCCCGTGCCACGTCGGTTTCCCGGCCGGTCTCACCGTATAAGGGGCATACGGCCTGGCACATGCCGCAGCGGGTGCAGGAAACAAGATCGTCTTCCAACTCCTTTAGGAGCCGAACCAGTTCAGCGATATCTGCCATGGGCTATTCTCCGATCATCTTGCCCGGATTCAGAATGTTTTTGGGGTCAAAGGTCTGTTTGAGCATCCGGGAATACAGGATCGTGCCCCGGCTGGTCTCTGTTTCCATGTATTTTCGCTTGGCCAGACCAATGCCGTGCTCCCCTGAAAGGGTGCCGCCCATGGCCAGGGCAGCCTCGAAGATATCGTCAATGGCTTTTTCCACCCGGGCATACTCTTCATGATTTCTTTTGTCTGTCAAAATGGTGGGATGCAGGTTGCCGTCACCAGCGTGGCCGAAGGTGCCGATATCCAGATTATAGGTTTGGCTGATCTCCTTGATCTTTTTGACCATGTCCGGGATGCGGCTTCGGGGCACGGTTGCATCCTCGAGCACGGTTGTGGGCTTCAGGCGCGCAAGTGCGGGCAGCGCATCGCGCCTGGCCTGCCAGATCAGATCCTTTTCTTCTGCATTTGCCGCCGCCTGGACGCTGACGGCGCCTTTTTTCCGGCAGATTTCCTGGATTTTTTCCGAATCCTCCTGTACTTCGGCCGGATGGCCGTCCACCTCGATGAGCAAAAGGGCTTCGGCATCCACCGGCAGGCCCGCATGCCGGAAGTCCTCCACGGTCCGGATGGTGAAATTATCGAGAAATTCCAGGGTACAGGGCACAATCCGGTCTGCAATAATGGCGGATACGGTCTCGGATGCCTTTTCCACGGAATCAAAGACAGCGGTCATGGCCTGGGAGGCCTTGGGCGGGGGAATGAGTTTTAGGACGATGCGGGCAAATACCCCCAAAAGCCCCTCTGATCCCACCATGAGATCCGAAAGGTTAAAACCCGTGGCGCACTTCACCGTCCTGGAGCCGGATTTGACCAGTTCGCCATTGACATCAAAAAACTCCACGCCCATGACGTAATCCTTGGTCACCCCGTATTTTAATCCCCGCAGGCCGCCTGCATTTTCCGCCACATTGCCGCCCAGGGTGGACACGGCCTGGCTGCCGGGATCCGGGGGATAAAAAAGTCCTTTTTCCGCAACAGCGGCTGCAAATTTGGCGGTGATCACCCCGGGCTCCACCACTGCATAAAGATCTTCGGTGTTGATTTCCAAAATCCGGGCCAGCCCGTTTGTGACCACCACCACGGACCGGGTACTGCTGGGTATGGTACCGCCGCTCAAGTTGGTGCCCGAGCCGCGCACGGTCAGCGGCAGCCCGTTTTCATTGCACAGGGCCACCACCTGCCCGAGCTGCTCCATGGTTTCGGGCCGGACCACCAGGGCCGGCACCACCGAATCGAGCACGGCCGCATCATAGGCATAAGCCTGCCGGTCAGCCTCTGCGGCCATGACATTTTCGGCCCCCACGATTTGTTCAAAGCGGCGGACCACTTGTTTATCCGTCATTATTAACGCCTTTCTGCGATCTTTTGTATGCATCCGGTATATACATCCGGATTTTCTAAAAAACCCCCGGAAACATCAGGTAGGCAAAAACCATTCCCATTATGCCCACCACGACCCCGTAGAGAAGCAGGGGAAGAACGTTTCGTTTTATAATCACGCCTTCCATGCCCACCAGACCCACTGTGGCCGATGCGGCAACAATATTGTGGATGCAGACCATGTTGCCCATGGCGCCGCCCACTGCCTGCAGGGCCACGATAATCTGCCGGGGCAGTTCAAGGGCTGTTGCAATATCATACTGGAATTCGGCAAACAGCAGGTCTGATACCGTGTTGCTGCCGGTGATAAATGAGCCCAGCGCGCCGATAAATGATGCAAACAAAGGCCAGGACCCGCCGGTGACCGCGGCCACGGCCTCTGCCATGGACAGGGGCATGGAGGCATATTCCATGGGATTCATGCTGGAATTCTTGAAAATCTGCACCAGGGCCACGGCAAAAAGCAGGGCGATGGTGGGGTTTTTCATGCGCTTAAACGCCTGGCCCCAGGCCTTTTTGACTTTTTCCGCGGGCATGCCATGGAGAAACACCGTCAGCACGGCCACAAGGATAAATGGCACAATACCCGGATTATACAGGGGCTGGAGGGCATAGCCGATTCCCGACTGGCCCAGGATCTCAGAGACACCGATACTCCAGGCCTTGACCCAGTCCACCAGGGGCAGGAACTGAACCCTTGTGAGCACCAGGATCAGACCGATGAGCACGTAGGGCATCCAGGCGCGCAATTGGCTCATCTGCGGCTTAAACGAGATATCTGTTGCCGTGGCAATCTCTCCGGTCCATTCCGCCTCCCATTCGGACTGGGGGCCGAAATCCCAGGATTCTTCAGGCAGAAACCACCTGTTTTTGGCGGCATACAAAACAATGGGCAGGCCCACAAGCCCGCCGATCAGGGCCGGAAATTCCTCGCCGATGAGAAAGGCCGAGCCCAGATAGGGGATTACAAAGGCGGCTGATGCAAACAGGGAAAATTTCCACACCGCAAGGCCTTCTTTCCACGACCGGTTTTGGCCAAACAGCCGGGTCATGAAACAAACCACGAAAATGGGCAGGATAAAGGCCATGACCGAGTGGAACACCGAAGCCCACTTGCCGATGAGCATGTAAAATCCGTCCATGTCCGAAAACCCGATGCCCGCCGGGCCGGCCTGGGCGATTGCCCCCTCCACCTTGTAGGACAGATTTTTGAGGCCAAACCACACGGGCGTACCCACGGCCCCGAAGGTAACCGGCACGGAGTTTAGAATCAGGGCCACCAGAACCGCGGCCAGTGCGGGAAAGCCCAGGCTCATCAAAAGCGGGCCGGCAATGGCCGCAGGAGTTCCGAATCCGGCCGCGCCTTCGAGAAACGCCTCAAATATAAAGGCAATGATGATCACCTGGACCCGGCGGTCCTTGGAAATGCCGTGAAAACCATGGTTGATGGTCTCCATGCCCCCGCTTTCAGACAGGGTGTATAAGATCATCAACGCGCCGAAAACGATTAACAAAACAGTGATTGCAGAGGCAAATCCCTGAAGCGTGGAGGCGGCAACCACCACAACATCCATTTTCCACACAAACACACCGGCCGCGGCAGCCACCAGCCAGGCCAGCGGCATGGCCCGGGTGGCCGGCCATCGCAGGCCAACCATGAGCACAAGTGCAACCAGGATGGGCAGAAAAGCAAAAGCTGCAAGCAGTCCGATAGGCATAATCCATATCCTTTCCATTGGGGTAAAAAATCAACCAATTGATGGCAAAACGCTGTTTATCTTATCATAATAAACCTTTTTCAGAAAAGATCAAAAATTTGTCCGCCCCCCGGCACCGGGGCGGCAATATCATTGACCGGAAGCAGATTTTTTCCATGTGTGCCGGCATGGATGCAAGCTTTTGAAAAATCCTTTGACATACGATGAAAAAACATTTTATGATTCTCCCCATCATTTGCTGGAATAAATCGCTTTAAAGATTTAACCTCACTACTGTCCGGTTAAGCCAGACTGAATAAAGCGCAACTCTTTTTAAATATTGAAAAAATTGCTGTTTAAAAGTGTTATCGATTTGAAATTTTCCACTGTCAGCGATACGCCTTCCCGCAGGGGCTTTCCAAAAACC
>JAIPES010000047.1 GCA_021737045.1 Desulfobacteraceae bacterium
GGGGGCGGATTGCTCCCTGCTGACCGCTTGCGCGCTCAATGCGACTCGCAAACCACCCCCGGGCCGGCATCATGGCCGACTGTGTGCAAAGTTTGACGCCAAGAGGGGGAGGGAAGCCCAGGGGCGGGATCGGTTTGTAATCGACATTGACCGTTTACGGAAACCTCCGCAAACGGTCAGGAGCGAAAAAACAGACCCCGGCCGCAGGCCTTCCTTCCTGACAAATATCGGACGATATAAAAGTCTTTTTACAATGGAAGCGATCACTCATGCAGCATCGTTTTGACGTGGAAAACAACCGGGTATGGGACAGGATCACCGGCCTGATGTGGAGCCGGGATGCGGCACCAGCGGAACTTCCCCTGAACTGGCAGGAAGCCTTTGCATTTTTGGAAGAACTCAATGCCCAGGGTTTTGAAGGCCATCAGGACTGGCGGCTGCCCAACAGAAGGGAGCTTTTTTCCTTAATCCGCCACGACCGCATCAACCCCGCCCTGCCTGCGGATCACCCTTTTGAAAACGTGTTTCCCGGGTATTACTGGACCGCCACCACCTGCGCCCGCCTGCCGGACCAGGCCTGGTACATCCATCTTGGCGGGGCCAAGGTGTACCGGGGAATGAAATACGCATCCTACATGGTCTGGCCCGTGCGCACGCAAGACCACTCCCCGCCCTCGGTTCTCCGGACCGGCCAGAGACAATGCTTTGATGAAACCGGCCGGGTTATCCACTTTGGCAACACGATCCAGGCCGCGTCCGTCTTCTCCGGAAAACCCTGGCCTGAACCGCGTTTTAAAGCAGACAAGCATATTGTCACTGACCTGGCCACCGGCCTGAGCTGGATGTGCCAGGCCGATGCCGGCCGCAAAATGGTTTCCTGGCAGACAGCCGCTGAGTTGATCGCTGAAATGAACCAGGAGGGGGCTATGGGGTTTTCAGACTGGCGGCTTCCGGAAATAGGCGAACTTGAAAACCTTGTGGACATGGGGACACACAGTCCGGCCCTTGCAGGCAAAGACCTGTTTTTCCGTGTCCGGGATTTTTACTGGTCAGCCACCACAAGCCTTTATGAAACGCGCTATGCCTGGGCCCTGTATCTCAAAGACGGGGCAGTAGGGGTGGGGTTTAAGGAAAATCCGGAATTTTTTACCTGGCCTGTGCGGGGCGGAAAAGCGTTTCAAGCATTAGGCCGGCGGGAAAATCAGGCGGGCAGCACTTATTCCGCTTCATCGGATTGATCCAGCAGATCCCGCAAGGCTGCAGCCAGATCCGTGAAGCTTACCGGCTTTTCCATGTACCGGGCAATGCCGAGTTCCCTGGCGGAATCTTCCGAAATTTTCTCGCTGTAGCCGGTACACAAAATAATTTTCATGCCCGTCCGGATCTTTAGAATTTCCCGGGCCAGCACATCACCGGTCATGCCGGGCATGGTCATATCCGTTATCACCAGATCAAAACGGTTTGGCGCTGCTGCAAACGCCTGAAGGGCCGCAACCGGATCACGCCGGCACTCAACGGAGTATCCCAGCCGCTGGAGGCGGGTTTCGTTGAGCTGGATCACGGCATGCTCATCGTCAATAAGCAAAATCCGCTCATTTCCGCCCGGCAGATCACTGGAACGTTCAGGCGCCGGAGAGGGGGCGGCCTCCTGCAAGGCCGGGAAATACACTTCAAAACATGAGCCGCTGCCGTTTTGGCTCTCCACCCGGATGCCGCCGCCCAGATCCCGGACTATGCCCAGCACCACAGACAGGCCAAGGCCCGTGCCCTTGTCCACTTCCTTTGTGGTAAAGTACGGATCAAAAATGCGCTCCAGGGTGTCTCCGGAAATGCCGTGGCCGGTATCGAAAACCGTCAGTTTCACATAATCTCCGGGCCCGAGGTCATATCCGAATGCAACAATTGTCTGCGACAGAGTTTGTGTGCTCAGCGATACGCGCAGGGTGCCGCCCTTATCCGCCATGGCGTCGGCGGCGTTTTTGCACAGATTAATGATCAGCTGATGAATCTGTGTGGGATTGGCCCATATCTGCGGCAGGTCCCTGCTGATATCTTCCCGGATCTCAATGTAGGAAGCGATGGTCGAGCGCATCATACGCAAGCCCTCCCGGACCACCAGGCTGATATCCTGGCCGCATTTTTCCTCGCCGCCCTTTCTGTTGAAGGTCAGCAACTGACGAACCACGTCTTTGGCCCGGAGTCCGGCCGCGCTGATCTGGTGCAGACTCTTTGCCGCGGGATGGTCTTTGGGAATTTCGGACTGGACCAGTTCTGTATAGCCCATGATAATGCTTAAAATATTGTTGAAATCATGGGCCACTCCGCCGGTGAGGGTTCCCAGGGCTTCAATTTTCTGGGATTGACGCAGTCGCCTTTCCAGTTTCTGTCGCTCTTCTTCCGTGGCTTTCTGCTGGCTGATATCACTTAAAAAATTCAGGGTGGCCGGACGGCCTTCCCATTGAATTGTCACTGCCTTGAGTTCCACCCATTTGACATCTCCGGAGCGGTCAATGATCCGGTATTCATAATCCGGCACCGACTGGCCTTCAAGGCGCTTGAGATAATTTTCACGCACCTTTGCCCGGTCAGCAGGATGAATAAATTCAACAAACTGCCTGGAACTGAGTTCCTCGATACTGTAACCGGTAAACTTGGTGGTCTTATTGGCAAATTTCAGCACCCCGTCCTGGATCACGAAAATGGCCTCCTTGGCATTTTCCACCACCACCCGGTATTTTTCCTCACTCTGGCGCAGGGCCTCCTCGGCCTTTTTTCGCTCAGTGATATCCTCTATCATGCCTATGCCGCCGACAATTTTTCCCGTGCTGTCCGCAGAAGGCGCAAACATGGCCCGCACCGGGGTTTGCTTTTCCGATGTAACCGGGGAATAAAGTCCCTCGTAATATCCCGGCCGGCCCCGCAGGGCCGCATCCACCGCGGATACAACATTTTTATCCGGCAATTCCAGCATATTGAGGCCCACGAGTTTGTCTCTGGCAGAGCCGATGATATCCAGAAACCGATCATTGCACTCAGTGATCAGGCCATGTGCATCAAAGTGCAGCACCCCCAGCGGGGCGTTTTCAAACATCAGCCGGTATTTTTCCTCGCTTTGCCGGAGGGTGTTTTCCGCCTGTTTTTTGTCCGTGATATCCGTATGCGCCCCTGCCAGGCGGACGGGTTTTCCGCTGGAATCCCGCAGGCATGCGGCCCTGCCCAAAACCCAGCGATAAGTACCGTCTTTGTGCCGAAGCCGGTATTCCACCTCGAACTGAAGCGCTCCGGATTCATAAAACCGATTAAACGATTCCGTCACCCGGTTGTAATCATCGGGATGAATCCGGTCCTGCCAGTGTTCCAGGCGATTTTCCAGTTCATGGTCGGCACATCCGATAATTTCCTTCCATCGCCTGGAGAAAAACACTTCATTGGTCTGCAGATCCCATTCCCAGATCCCGTCATTGGTTCCCCGGAGAGCCAACTGAAATCGCTGCTGGCTGTTTTTCAGCGCCTGCCGGGCGGCCTCGGCCTCCCTGGCCCGGATTTCCGCCTCCTGTATCCGGGTCCGCAGTTCATGGACCATGGTGGAAATGGCTTGCTTTAACTGGCGCATCTCGCCCCTGAAATGCCCTGGAATTTCTGCATGATAATCACCGCCGGCCACATCTGTGGCAAAACCCACCAGCCGGTGGATGGGCCCGGTGATGGTGCGCATCAAAAAAACAGTACCGATCAGGGCGATCAGGAAAATAACTGTGCCCATGGAGATGATGGTCCATTTCAGCCGGTTCATCCGGGCATAAACATCATCGATATAAACCCCGGTTCCCACGATCCAGTCCCAGGGTTCAAACAGCCGGACATAGGATTTTTTGGGATGCAGTGTCTCTGTAAGCCCCTCAGGGGTTGGCCGGTACCAAAAATATTCCACAAAGCCGCTGCCGTTTACGTCCGCCACCTTGGAAAATACCAGAAAAAAATGCCGTTTATCCCCCTCAAACCGCTTTTCTTCGGCCGCCATTCCCATCTGCACGCTCACAGCGGTTTCATAGGACGGATCATCCATGACCTGACCCTCTAGTTCCGGTGCGGCCGGGTGCATGATCATGCGGGGAAATGGTCTGGAATTGTCATTGATCCAGATATAGCCGTTGTCGGTAAAGCGCATGTGACGAATGCGCTCCATGGCGGCCTGCTGCGCTGCGTTCTGGTCCATGCCGCCGTTTTCCACCCGGCTCTGGTAGTCGGCCAGCATGCTGCACACCGAATCCACCAGATTTTTTACCGCCATCTTGCGCGAATCAAACAAGGCATCCTGTACAACCGGGAAAATAAAGGCAAACAGAAAAATCAGAAACAGGGCGATGATGCTCAGGGCAATGGCCAGGATTCTTGCAGCGGTCTTTTCCAGCAGGTTTCCTGAAAATGGCATGCGGCTCCCGAAGGTTTTTGCGGTTTTCAAAACAGGATCAGCGACAGAGTTACGATTAAGACAAACATACCCGTTTTATTGCAAAAAATAAACAATGAAAAATTGGGATTTACTTATGGGGTTTTGCATGTAAAATAACAAAACCCGTACAGGCCGGCTGCAGGGGGCCTGCGGTTGAAACCGGCGGCTTTGTTGTCCGGCATGCTTTTTTCGGAGGTGAAATGAAAATACTGGTGTGCGGGCCTACCTGGGTGGGTGACATGGTCATGGCCCAGAGCCTGTTTATGACATTGAAAGAGCTGCATGACAGCTGCGAAATCCACGTACTGGCCCCGTCGTGGTCCATGCCGATTTTATCGCGCATGGACGAGGTGGATCAGGGGATTGTCCTGCCTGCGGGCCACGGGCAGTTGAAACTCAAAAAGCGCTATGAGATCGGCCGGCAACTGGCGGCCAACGGTTATACCCGGGCCATTGTGGTGCCGCGCTCCATCAAGCCGGCGCTGGTGCCCTTTTTTGCCCGCATCCCTGTACGAACGGGCTACGGCGGTCAGGGACGCTTTTTTCTGATAAACGATGCGCGCAAGCTCGACAAGATCCGGCTGACCATGACCGTCCAGCGCCAGGTGGCCCTGGGGCATCCGGCCGATGCCCCCCTGCCCCCGGAAACCATTCCCAGGCCGCATCTTCAGATCGATGCCGGCGATCAGAAACACTTGTGCCGAAAACTGGGCCTGAACCTGGACCGGCCGGTGATCTCCTTTTTTCCGGGCGCCGAATACGGCCCGTCCAAGCAATGGCCCATCAAATATTTCCGCGAACTGGCCCTTCGGCTCACAAAATCCGGCTATCAGATCTGGATTTTCGGCAGCCCCCAGGACCAAGCCTGCGCTTCGGCCATTGCCCAGGGCAATGCCTTGCACGTACACGGCCTGGCCGGGCAAACTTCTCTAAACGACGCCATTGACTTAATTGCGCTGTCGTATATGGCCGTGACCAACGACTCCGGACTCATGCACATTGCAGCCGCCCTGGGCGTGCACGTGGAGGCCATATACGGCGCCACTACACCAACATACACCCCGCCGCTCACGGAAAAAAAGACCATCCATTACACCGGCATTGATTGCTCCCCCTGCTTTGCCAGAAAATGCCCCCTGGGCCATTTCAAATGCATGAAGGAGATTTTGCCGCAAGACCTGGAATCCTCCATTCAAAAGGCGGCCGCACAAAATCCCGATCTCAAAGGCCGCGGGTAGCACACCCGGGCTATACCACACTGTGCAGGCCCAGGTACCAGGAGGCGATGCCAAAATAGATCACCACCCCGCCGATATCGGCCACCGAAGTCACCAGGGGCGCGCTGGCTGTTGCCGGATCCATGCGAAACCGGGTAAGCAGAAACGGCAGGCTCAGTCCCAGCAGGCTGCCAAACAGCACCACCGCAACCATGGCCAGAGACACGATCACTGCCACGTCTGGTCCGCCCCGGAAGATACCGATAAAAGACACGGCAACGCCCATACACACGCCAATGGCCAGGGCAATGCCGATTTCCTTTCCCACCATGCGCAGCCAGTCCTTGCGCACCACATCGCCAATGGCCATGGCCCGCACCATGAGGGTGGCCGACTGGGCTCCGGCATTGCCCCCGGAGCCGATAAGCAGCGGCAGGAAAAACACAAGGGCCACCGTGGCCTGGATGGTATCCTCGTAATAGGCAATTCCGGCGCCTGAAAAAATATTCATAAACACCAGGGCCAGCAGCCATGGCAGGCGTTTCTGGATCAGCAGCCAGGGGCTTGCATCCCGCAGGCCAATGTCCACCAGGTCATTTGTACCCGAACCCTGGCTGATGGAGCCCATCCGGTGGAAGTCCTCTGTGGCCTCCTGTTCAATGACGTCATGGACATCATCAAAAGTCACGATCCCCACCAGGGCCTCATTGCCGTTTATCACCGGCATGGCCAGAAGGTCGTATTTGGCCATCTGCCGGGCCACATCCTCCTGGTCATCATTAACATTGGCGCAGATGGGATCCCGGCGCATGATGGTTTCAATGGACCGGTCCGGACGGGCCAGGATCAGTTCCCGCAGGGAAACCAGCCCGAGCAGGCGCCTGTTTTCATCAATGACATAGGCGTAGTAAATGGTTTCCTTGTCCGGGGCTTCCAGGCGAAGTTTTTCAATGGCCTGCCGGGCGCTTAGATGCGGCTGCAGGGTGGCGTATTCGCTGGTCATGATCGCACCGGCCGTATCCTCGTCATAGGAACTGAGCCTGCGGATATCCTCCCGCTCGGCTTTTGCCAGCAGATGCAGCAGGGTTTCGCCCCGCTCATCCGGCATGGAATGCAGCAGATCCACCCGGTCATCCGAGGGCATTCTGGCGATCACTGCGGCCAGCATGTCATCGGCAAGTCCTGCGGCGATTTCCCGCTGAAGCTCGTATTCCATGTGCGCGAGCACATCCGCGCAGCACTGGGGGCTCAGGCGCGAAAATACATCAACAGCCTGGTCCGGCGCAAATTCGGAAAACTGAGATGCCAGATCCGCCGGGTGCTCGGCTTCACATAACCGGCGCAGCACCTCGTCGTTTAAGTATTCAATGCTCTCGCCGTTTTCAGGCGCAAAGGGATTGATTGGAAACTTGAGGGATTGATTCATGTTCCGGCCTCCTTGCATAAATCCCGCCCATTGTCAGGCAGGGGCAAAAGGCCGGAACCTATCCGGGGAAAGTAAGGCGGAAATCCGGTATGCCGTGGCCTGACACCAAAGGCGCGTGATAAGAGATCATCTGATTTTTCAAAAAGATTGCAGACTTCAATAAGTGAGGACTACCACCTTCGTCATCCATGTGTGAACTCTCCGTAACGGGTTGACAAAGGGGTTTCTGCACATTTGCGCAAAAACCCGCCATAAGCATAAACATATTTAATTTACTAAAAATCAGATTGCCTGTCAAACATATTTTGCCTGCGCTGCACTGAGAGGCTTCTGCCTTAGCAAAGCAAATCTTTCAATCGCTCGCTTAAAAACATAATCGACTCGATATCGAGATGCCCGGTTATGGTCTGATCAAAAAGCAGCCGGACTTCGGCCTCAAATCCGTCTTCCGGCTCGGCATCCCAGAAAACAAGCATGACCGGCACTCGCGGCAATACCTGGAATAAAAACGCCAGGTCCGCTGTGCCGTAATCTCCGGTCCGGTCAATGCCCCCGATTTCCCTTGCCCGTTTGGAAAGGGCAGCCGGGTTTCCGGAAAATTTTTCCTTTAACGGCGCCTCCACATGCGCCTTCATGGAAACCACCTTGGACACGGTATTGGGAAATTCCTTAAGACTTTTCCAGTTTCCCGAGGGCTTGGCGCTGCCGCCCCGGGCCAAGTGGATATGCAGAAACACCTGTTCATTGCGGGTGATTTCAGATCCATCGGGTTTGATGAGGACAGTTTTCCAGGGACAATTTTTCAGAAACCACCATGCCCGCAAACGCCATGCAGGAACGATACCCGCAGTCCCCGCAGTTTGTCTGCGGCAGTACATCCCGGCACAAATCTATGACAGAAAGGGCCATATGCCTGCTCCTTTTTTTATTCCAAACCGGTTTGCATTTTATTTTTGTGCTGCTGCCAAAGCCGATTTATAACATAACCGCATCCGGGCGGTTTTCAACTCCATGTCAGAATTAACAGAATCGCAAAAAGCTTTTAACCCTGCTTGGTGTTTGTCAGGAAGAAAGCCCTTCAGCCGGGGGCGGGTTTTTTCGCTCCTGAGCCTTTTTGCGGATTCAGCCGATGCCTTCGCCAAAATTTCAAAAACTCGGGCTTTCGCCCTCAAACAGTTTGAAATTTTTCCGGCTCCGGCATCGGCTGAATTTTCCCGCAAAAATGCTCAATGTCGCTTCAAAAACCCGCCCCCCGCCCTTCGGGCTTCCTTGGGAACCTGTGCTCAAATTCGACAACCTTATAAAACACATTAAAAACACCCTTCCAGGACATCAACCCTGCATCTATTCAACTTCAAAGGAACTCTTGGTAAAAAACAGTTGCTGGGACATATTTCCAGTGCCCTGGCCATGGGGCGGGGCGGGGGTGGTTTGTTTGGCTGCATTGGCGCGGTTTCGGCATAAGATCGGACCGGGGCTTTGGCGACCGGAATTTTAAACTGTCTGAGGGCGATCAGCCCGAGTTTTTAAAATTCCAGCCAAAGCCCCGGGACGATCGCCGAAAGCACGCCGCAGACAAACAAACCTCCCCCGACCCGACACTTGCGAAAACCGACACAAGCTGCTTACGCCCTGGTTATGCCGATGTTGAGGTTGTGACTGCTTCCGGGCTGAAAATGGTGGTGGCTTGGAGGAAGCATGTTTTTACGGTGCCATCGAACTTGATCCTTGAGATTTTAAACTGATTGCTTTACAGATAAACAGTGCTGACCAGGGCTCTGATCAACTTCTTTAAAGCAAAAGGTGCGCCATGAACACTGCCTATCAACTCACCATACCCGTAGAAAATCAACCCGGAAGACTCGCCGAGGTGTCCGGCATTCTGGCAAAGGATAAATTCAACATCCGGGCCATCACCATTTCATCGTTTGGCAGCAGCGGATTTTTGAACATCATGGTCGATGATCCCAAACTGGCGCACAAGGTGCTTGAAAAAGAAGGCATAGAAACGCAATTAAAAGAAGTGATCGCAGTCATTATTGACGACCGGCCCGGGGGTATGGATAAGCTGATTCAATATCTGGCCAGGGAAAAAATCAATATTGAAAACGCCTATGGATTTGTCCTGGAAAGCCATAAGACCGCAGTGATCGTCCTGGATGTATCCCACATCGACGCCACCCGCCGCATCCTGGAAGAAAAAGGATTTAAAACCCTCGGCACAGAAGCCCTGGCCACAATCGAGCCTTTCCACTATCTGAAATACTAACCGGCCAGAGATATTTCTTCCCTCCGTCCCTACCTGCCCGGCAAACCCTATATGGGCGGGCTAAAAGGCCTGGCCCAGCAGCTCTGTGCCGCGCACGTAGAAACCGAACAGGCGTTTATGGCCGCGTTGAGAACAAACCGGGCGTCAAACATCTGCTCGTCAGAATTTCTGTCAAAGCTTCTTGCCGCCTTTTATGAACATCTTCCTGCGGAACATCGGTTTGCCCACACCCAGGACGGATTTTCCGACATCCCCGTCAATCCCGGACAGATTCGGGCCGTCAACGTCTCTGTTGACGGCCGCACCCCGCATGGACCCGGATTTAAAGAACTGCCGGTTCTGATCAGTACGTGAAATTCTGAGAAACTGCGCGTAACGCAGAGATTGGACTTTTTACGGCGACATCAAGATTATTTAATCTTTTTCTTGACAATCCTGCCGTTTTAACATTAACGTTGACGTTAATGTTAGCGTTCTCCTGACCAAAATCTAAACTTTACATCAAAATACTCGCCCGGCAGAGTCCTTGCCGGCGCCTGAACCGAACCGGAAAATTGCGTATGACAAAAGCAGAAGCGCCATCCAATCCAAAGCAGGACCCAAGCCCGCAGGCCCAACAGGAGCGCAAAAACCAGTACCTGATCTCTGAGCTGGCCGAGGAATTCGGCATCACGGCCCGCTCCATCCGCTATTACGAAAAACAGGGCCTGATATCACCGGGCAGAAGCAACGGCAATTACCGCATCTTTACCCGAAAGGACCGGGCCCGGCTCCGTCTGATTTTGCGGGGCAAGCGTTTCGGCTACAGCCTTGAACAAATCCGGGAAATGATCGGCTACTGGAACGCCGAACCCGAAGAAAGCCAGCAGATCCGGAAAAGCCTCAACTATGGGGACAAAAAACTGGCAGAACTCCGGACCCGAATCAAAGAACTCCAACAGTTGGAAAACGATCTGCTGTCAGTGAAACAAAAATTGTTAAAACGCCTCGAAAGCCTGGAAAACCATCAACGCCCAAAACAAGGAGAAGGAAAATGACGCTTGCTGAACTGCTGGATTTAAACCACAGAAAATTCGGGGACAAAACGGCTTTGATCCATGGGGAAAAGCGCATCACATTCAGGGAATTAAAGGAACTTTCCGAAAAAAGCGCGGCTGTTTTTCAAAGCATGGGAGTCAAAAAAGGCAGCCGGATTTCTATTATGAGCTTTAACACGCCGTCTTTTGTATACGCTTTTTTTGGCGCGTTCAAAGCCGGAGCCGCTGTTATTCCCATCAATCATAAACTCATGGCCCCTGAGGTGGACTATATTTTAAATCACAGCAAATCAGAGCTGTTTCTCTATGACGGAGCCCTCTCCGGGGTTGCTTCAGAGCTTGAAAGCCGGTCAAAGCAGATTGCAATGGACAGCCTGCCTGAAGCCGCCGGCAGCCAGGTCAAACTGCTTGAAACCATGATGGAATCCACCGAACCCTACACCCCTGTTGATATTTCCGCCCACGACACTGCAGAAATTCTTTATACCTCCGGGACCACGGGGAAGCCCAAAGGCTGTGTTCACAGCCATGCCAATGTGATCATGGCGGGCATTACCGGCGCCCTTGCCATGAAGATGGATAAAAATGACCGTCTTCTTACGGCCATGCCCATATGGCATTCCTCCCCTTTGAACAACTGGTTTATGGGCGCCCAGTATGTGGGGGCGTCCACCGTTCTTTTAAGGGAATATCACCCGGTTCATTTTCTGGAAGCGGTCATGAAAGAAAAAACAACTGTGTATTTCGGCGCGCCCATATCCTACCTGGCCCCGCTTCAGATGGTGTCCAACTTTGATGATTACGATCTGAGCTCAATGCGATGCTGGATTTACGGCGGCGGTCCCATAAGCGCAGAGCACGCCAAACTGCTCACCGCAAAATACAAATCTGATAAATTTTATCAGGTCTACGGTATGACCGAAAGCGGTCCCACCGGCACAACCCTTTTCCCTGACGAGCAGGTTGAAAAGGCCGGCTCCATTGGAAAAACCGCGTTGCCGGGTGCAGACCTGAAAGTCATGAAGTCTGATACACAGGAAGCCGCCCGGGGAGAAACCGGGGAAATCTGGCTTAAGGCCGCCTCCATGATGGAAGGATACCTGGATAATCCGGAGGCCACAAAAGCGGCTTTTGCGGATAACTGGTACAAAACCGGCGATCTGGTGCGCATTGATGCAGACGGTTATATGTTTATCATCGACCGCACCAAGGACATGATCGTAACCGGCGGTGAAAACGTGTATTCAAAGGAAGTCGAAGACGCACTCACTGCCCATCCCGAAATCTCGGATGCAGCGGTAATCGGCAAAACGCACCCGGAATGGGGGGAAACCGTGATTGCCTATTATATTCCAACGCCGGATAAAGATCCTTCTCCAGATGACATCAAAGACTTTCTGGCCCGGCGTCTGGCCAAGTATAAAATTCCCAGGGAATTTCACAAAAAAAAGGAACTTCCGAGAACCCCTACGGGCAAAGTAATGAAATACATGCTGCGGGAAAAATAGCAACGCCAAAAACAGTTTGAAAACAAGAGGTGAAAAATGTTTGATTACATGATGGATGAAAAGGCCCTGGCCCTGCGCGAAGAAGTGCGGGATCTGGTGGCCGGGGTGCCAAAGCAGATGATTCTGGACATGGACGAGGACAAGATCGTGTTTCCCAGGGAATTTCTGGCCGAGGCCGGCCGGAGAAACCTCATGGGCTGCCGCTATCCGGAAAAATGGGGCGGCCGCGGCATGGACTGGGCCACAACGGTGATGGTCATGGAGGAAGTCGGGGTCCTGGGCTATATCTTTGCCTGTGTGTTCGGCGTGGGCGCCGAACTGGTCTGCGATGCCGTGATTTTGCACGGCACGGATGAACAGAAGGAAAAATACGTCAAGCCTTTGCTTGCCGGGCAGATATTTGCCGCTGAATGCCTCACCGAGCCCCGGGGCGGATCGGATTTTTTCGGTACCACCACAAAAGCCGAGGACAAAGGCGACCATTTTGTTCTAAACGGTCAAAAAAGATTTATCGTGGGCGCCGAGGCCGCGGATTATTTCCTGGTATATGCCAGAACCAATCCGGATCCCCAGTGCGATCCCCACAAGGCCCTGACCTGCTTTCTGGTGGACAGATCCGGGGGCGTGGAAACAGCCTACCAGTACGGCCTGATGGGATGCCGGGGCGGCGGCGCGGGGCGCGTGGTATTCAAGGACGTAAAAGTGCCAAAGGAAAACGTGCTCGGAGAGGTGGGCGCAGCCTACAAGGTATTTAACACCATGATGATCCCAGAGCGTCTGGGCACGGCAGCCATGACCATTGGTGCGGCCCGCCCGGCCTTAGATATTGCCACCGGCTACACCACCCGCAGAAAGGCATTCGGCCAGACAATCAACTCCTATCAGGGCGTGTCTTTCCAGGTGGCCGAAGCCGCCATGCTCCTGGATGCCTCCCGGGCCATGTGCCATGCCACGGCCAGGGCAGTGGACAGCAATGCCCATCCCAGGCGAATCCGCAGAATGGTTTCGGAAACAAAGAAATTTGTCACCGAATCCTGCCAGAAGGCGGCCCATAACGCCATGCAGGTCATGGGCGGCATCGGCTACACCAATATTTTCCCCATTGAACGCATTGTCCGGGATCTGCGGCTGGCCTCCATCTGGACCGGCACCAACGAGGTCATGGCCCTGATCATTGCATCGGAATGGTACAAGGAATATTTTACCAAAAAAGGCGTCACATCAGAGCGCGACATGGAGGAAATCGCCGCGCAGGCAGATTCGCCGGAGGAAAAAATCTACGAATAAACAAGCCCGGGCCGCTTTTGCGGCCCGGTTTCATTTTTCACCAGGCAGACTACCGGTCAATAATCAGCCGTTGGGGCATTCCCTTGCCCGGGGCCAGGTCACACCGGATCCGGCCCCGCAAAAATTCGTCTGCACAAACCCTTGTTTCAAGACCCCGGGCATATTGCTCAAACGTGGCCAAAACCCTTGCACAGGAGGAGCTGTTTCGCTGCACGGCGTCTTTTTCCGGACACATGCATAGCGTCTGGCCGTCAAACCCGGCATAGCTCTTTTGTTCATAGCCAAAGCCATTGTTTCCGGCCTCAACCATATCAAAATCAATGACCATACCCTTGACCAGATCCAGGGCCACGGGCTCAATGCGGCGCCACTTGCCCCGGAAGTACGCCTCTGCATGGGATAGTACACATTGTATCCGATCCCCGTAAGGTGCGTTGTCCCTTGCGGCCTGCTGGTCCCGGAGCCACTTGATGGCCTCGGCCTCCCGGGCTCTGGCTTCGGCAGCCAGTCGATTTTGCCGGGCCTTGTCCAGTTCTGCCTGCTTTTGTCGGGCCTGCAGTTTTTCCTCATGGGTCATGGTCTTCCACTGCTGCTCGGGTATATCCAAAGGATACCGACCAATGCATCCAAACAAAAACAACAACACCAATACTGACATGACAACAATTTTTCTCAGCATACGCCCCGCCTGTTTTTTATAAAAACCATTAAACGCTGCCCGAGCCTTTTGACAGCCGCATTGTTGAGCGGTTTATTTTGACAACAAACCACAAATCAGTCAAATCCAGCCGCCTTTTCTGAATTGGAATTTACAATCCCTGCAATGTGGATTACCATAAATATTATACTTTTTACTGTATCTCAAAAAAAACAATCAGCCATGTCAGGGAGTAAACCGATGAAGATTGCATTTATTGGTCTTGGAATTATGGGAAAGGCCATGGCCCGTAACCTGCTCAAACATGACAACGCCATGCTCACTGTGTTCAACCGATCCCCGAAACCGGCACAAGACCTTGAAAAAGCCGGCGCCAGACAGGCCGGCTCACCTGCAGAGGCCGTGGGTAAAGCAGATGTGGTTTTTACCATGCTATCGTCTCCGGATGTCGTGGAGTCGCTTGCCTTTGGGGAATCCGGGTTTGTTGATGCAATGGACCAGGAGGCGGTCTGGGTGAACTGTTCAACGGTAAACCCGTCTTTTGCCCGCAGCTGCGCGGACCGGGCCGAACAACGGGGTTTAAAATTCATTGATGCGCCCGTGGCCGGAACCAAAAAGCCTGCCCAGGACGGAGAGCTGACGTTTCTGCTCGGAGGTGAAAAAGACGACATTGAAAACCTAAGGACCCTGTTTGAGCTGATGGGCAAGACAATCCTGCACGTCGGACCGGCCGGGCAGGGAAGTGCCTTTAAAATGCTGGTAAATGCGCTGCTGGCCCAATCGATGCTGGCATACGCGGAAACCGCGCTGCTGGGTGAAAAACTGGGATTCAGCAGGGAGTTTCTTATGGAAACACTGCCCGGGCTGCCGGTATCGGCGCCTTTTTTGAAAGGCAAGGCCGCACTGATTCAAAACCGGGATTTTGAGGCCAGTTTTCCGCTGGAACTCATGCACAAAGACCTCCATCTGGTAGACATTACGGCTTACGAGGAAAACCAGCCCCTTTTTCTCGCCGGGCTGGCAAAACAAATTTACGGCCGGGCCAAAGCTGCCGGACACGGACGAAAGGATTTCGCAGCGATCCACGAATTTCTTGACAAGGACGTGTAAACCTTTCGGGGCTCCTTGCCCGGAAAGACAATAAGGCTTTAAAGCAGGCTTGGCAGGTACAGGGCGATCTGCGGAAACGGGATGAGCAAAAGGGTGGCGATGATCATGGCAATGAGCATGGGCACCACGCCCTTGAAAATCGTGTTTAAGGGCACGTCCCGGGCCACCCCGCTGACCACGTAAACATTGACGCCCACCGGGGGGGTGATCACCCCGATCTGGGTGACCAGCACGATCACCACCCCGAACCATATGGGATCATAGCCCAGTTCCAGGATCACCGGATAAAAAATGGGTATGGTGAGCATCACCAGGGCCAGGGCATCGATAAAGCACCCGCCCAGAAAATAAACCCCGATGATCAAACACATGATCATGGCCGGGCTCATGTCCAGGGCGGCAATCCAGCCGGCAATGTCAAAGGGAATGCGGGTAACGGCCATAAAGCGGCTGAAAATGGTTGCCCCGGCCACGATTACCAGGATCATGCAGGTAATCCGGGTGGTTTCAAACAGGGCCTGGACAAATCCCTCCATGTTGAGGTTTCTGCGGATCAGCGCCACTGCCAGGGTGCAGAAGGCCCCGATGCCGCCGGCCTCGGTCGGGGTGAAAATCCCCTTGAAAAGCCCGCCCATAACCAGCACAAAGATCACCAGGGTTTCAACCAGGCCGGATAAAGAGGCCAGCTTCTGGCGCAGGGTGAATTTTTCTCCCCTGGGCCCCAGATCCGGACGCATCCTTGTCCAGATGAGAATGCTGGCCACCATGAGCACGCACAAAAGCAGCCCCGGCAGCAGCCCTGCCACAAACAGCTCGCCAATGGATTGTTCCGTGAGAATCCCGTAGACAATAAACACAACACTCGGCGGAATCAGGATACCCAGGCTCCCGCCTGCGGCCACCACCCCGGTGGCCAGTTCGGGCTTGTAATTGTAGCGTTTCATCTCCGGCAAAGTGGCCGCGCCCATGGTGGCAGCCGTGGCATTGGTGGAGCCGCATATGGCAGAAAATCCGGCGCATGCACCGATGGTGGCAATGGCCAGCCCGCCGGGGATATGGCCCACAAACCGGTATGCGGCATCAAAAAGCCGGGATGAAATCCCGGAATGAAAGGCAATCTGGCCCATGAACACAAACATCGGAATCACGGTGAGATTATAGGAACTAAAAACCGAAAACACGTCTCTGGCCGTCAGATTCAGGGCCGCGTCAAAAGAGACAATGGTGCCGAACCCCACAATCCCGATCACGGCCATGAGATAGCCCACGGGCAGCCGGGAAAAGATAAGCAAAAACAGGGCGGCAATACCGATCAGACCGATGGTTGTGGGCGTCATTGGGTCTCAGCCCCCCGCAGACGCAGCAGCAGATCCATGACCAGCACCGGGCAAAGCAGCATACATCCGGCCGCCACCCCGTAAACAAACGGATAAATGGGCATTTCCAGGGTGGCGGACACAGAGTTGCTGGCTTTCAAAACAGAACCGTAAACCAGGGACTGCCAGGCGATTACGGCAAACAGGGCAAGGGATACCAGACTGTTGATGCTGTGGATGACAATCCGCGCCGTCCGGGGAAGGCGAGGCACCAGGAAATCCACGGCAATGTGGCCTTTTTCCGCAGCCGTGTACGGCAGGGAAAAGGCAATGGCAAGGGCGCCCAGAAAGCCGATGGTCTCATAGGCCCCGGGTATGGAAAACCGGAAGAAGCGAAGAACCACATCACCCGTGGTGACCAGCATCATCAAAACAATGGCCGCTGCAGCAATCCAGTTCACTGCCGCAGCGGCCCTGGCAATATAGCGATTGGCGCGTATAACGGAAATCATCAATTGTTCCGGACAAATAAAAACTGTTGCAGATATCAGTTCTGATGGCACCGGAAAAAATCCAATATCTGCGTTACGCGCGATTTCTCAGAATTTCACATACGCATAACTACGCTGCATTCTTTGAAATTGCGCAAGGCTTGATCTTGAACTTTTTACAGCGCCATCTGGAATCAGACTTTTTCCGGGTGCATCAGTTCTGCTTTTCAATAAGGCTGCGCAGCAGATCCACGGACTTTTGCCCCTCAAAGCCCTTTTCCCGGGCATCTGTGATATAATCGTCAATCACCGGCGAAATGGCGTCCTTCCATCGGGCGCTTTGCTCCTCTGCAAGCTCAATGATCTCATTTTCCTGCTCCCGGGTGTAGGCCAGACCTTCCTTGTCCGCATCGTCCCATACCTGCCCGTGGACCTTGATCCATTCATCGCTGACCGTATTGATCACATCCTGAACATCTTCTGGCAGCTGATTGAACTTTTCCTTGTTCATAACCGCAAACATGGTGGTGGTGTAACCAATTTCCTGGCAATTGGTGGTGTAATCGATCACATCGCCCTGCCGCCAGCCCTTTAGGGTTTCCATGGGCGCAAAAGTGCCCTCCACAACGCCTTTCTGCAGGGCCTCATAGGTGTCGCCCTGGGGCATGGCCACGGGCGTGGCGCCGAGGGCTTTGACCATCTTGGCGCTCAAGCCTGTTGATCTGATCTGCATGCCCTTGATATCGGCCAGGGTTTCAACCGGTTTTTTGGTGTGCAGCAGACCCGGGCCGTGGGCGTGGAGGTATAACACCTTGACGTCTTTTAACTCCTCGGGATTCATCTGTTGGTAAAACTGGTTGGCCACCCTTGTGGCGGTCATCCCGTCGGGATACCCCAGGGGCAGGTCCACGGCTTCCATCACCGGAAACCGACCGCGGGTATAGGCAAAGCAGGACATGCCGATATCCGATATGCCGCTGACCACCCCGTCGTAGCATTCAGCCGCCCCGGTGAGGGTGCCGCCGGGATACATGTTGATTTTCACGGCATTGTCGGTGCGGGTCTCCACCTGCCTAGCCCAGTCTTCAGCGGCCTTGCTGTGGGCATGGGTGGGCGGGAAAAACACGGAATAGCTCAGTTCAATGGTTTCTGATTTTTCTGGTGCGCTCTGTTTTTGGGCCTCCTGGTTTGAGTCATCGGATTGCCCGCACGCGGTGATCAAAAACAGCATGCAGGCGGCTGCACACAAACGAAAAAACGTTTTGTCCATGGTCGGTCCCCTTTGTCCTGATAGGCAAAATTTGACTGCAGATCGAACCTGATTCACCAGTAAAAAGCCGGATTATTGATGGCGCAGTAAAATCTGATATCGCAGGAATCGGTTTATGTGTCAAGAATGAAACATTTCACCATATTGCATTGGCCGCATCACTGACCCAGATCCTTTTTCTTTACCCAGTTGCGGTTTGCATCCTGGACAAAATGATGGCCCTTGGCCAGGCGATACATACGAATCCGGTTCTGCCGCGCCACTTCCTGCAAAGAAGCGCTGGTTTCGCCGGCAATGATTCTAAAAAGCTCTTTGCGGTCATGGTTTTCCGCGTCCACCAGTTTTTGCACCGCTGCCGGCGCGTTTGCCGACACCAGGCCCACCAGGCCGGTCCAGGCCTCGCCCACCTGCCCTTTGTCCTTGGCCGCCATCAGGGCCGGGTGACGGTCGCGCATGCTGGCGGCCACCTCCTGCTTGCTTTGGGCAAACGCGGGAGCCGTCATCAGGGCGCAAAGAAACACCAGGGCAAAAATACGGACAATTTTATGCGTTGTTTTCATTTTTCCCCCCGAAAAGATACATTATTGAAGTTGTTTGAGCTCTTCTTCAGTAAATATTTCATTCATGTCCCCCTGAAAGCTCAAGGCCTCGTCCAAAGCCTTTTGCACTTTTAAATTCACGTCCACGGTGACATGAATCGGGGCAATTTCCACCCGGTGAGTGGTGTCGGCCGTTACATGATGCCTTGTGCAGGCGCCGGCCGCAGCCATGAGCACCACAAGCGCCGCTGCAATAACCGTTTTCATAAAACCCCTCCCTGGTTTATCGGTTTTGTCGTTTTCCGCTGCCCTGGTCGCTTTTACGGGAATCTTCAAAAAGCATATCCAGGGCGTCTGCAATGGACCGGTCCTTTGTGCTGTAAAACCCCAATACCCGGTTTAAGATCTCTTCAATGGCATTGACGTTGATCACAAGGCTTCCCACTTCCTGGGGCGATTCGCCTTCAACCCCCTTGCCCCGCAGTTCGATCCGGGCTGCGGCATCCTGATTGCCCGGCTCCAGGTTAATGGTCAAAAAATGGTACTCAAAATTGCCAAGGGCCTTTTCCAGCCGTTTTGAAAGCAGGGAAAGATACCGGTGTCCGGCCAGGGCATCGCGCACGTAAAGCATCAGGGCATTGCGCCATTTTTCGTCTTTGATTCCGAAACGCCCGGTGCCGGGCACCGAATACAAAAACCCCTTGCCAATGCGGATACGCTCCGGCTGCCATTGAATTGGAACCCGGCCGTGAACCCGGCCGCTGCCAATAATTTTTTCCTCAGTAAGCCGGGCCGCCAGACCGACCAGATCCACGTCCTGAAAAAAAACATCCAAATCCGCGACCATGGGATCAAAGTCCAGCCTGGACGAATGGGCTGTCAGAACTCCGCCGTCTGGCAAATGCCATCGGGTTTTTTCCAGAAACAGACTGTCCGGTTCGATCCGAAATATCACAAATCCGTCTTCGAGCCGCAGCTCTCCGGCCTGCAGCCTTTTGATATCTATGCGCTGATTGCCCGGCGTGGTCAAGGGAAAAAGGTCCCGGATTTGCACACGGCCGCTGATGCCTGCGGCTTTGAGGCCGGATTGGGGCCAGTCGATCTCTCCGTTTTCAACGGAAACGGTCAATTCCGGCTGCAGCACCGGGCGCAAAAGCCGGTCCCGGGATTGGGCCCGGATAAGGACCGTGCCGGTGACAGCCGGCAGCGCAATGCCGTCATATTGAATCGAAGAAACAGCAAAACTGCCGGGTTCTGCGGTTTCATCATTGACAACCACAGAAAGATCCAGGGTGGCGTCCCGAATGTCAATCCCGGGCGCTGCCTTCCGGACGTGGTTGACTTTGGCGTAAATGCGGGTCTTCCAGCCGTTGGGCCCGCCTTTTACGGAAACAGGGCCGGGCAGTTCCAGTCCCCGAACAGTTAAAAGGCTTTTCGGAACATGGATGTTAAGGGGTGTAAATGTGAATTCTTCCGTTTTCAAATCCACGAACCAGGAATTTTGTCCTGATTTCTTCTTATCGGTCCAGGCAGACGAAAAACCGAATACAAGCCGGCCTGCGGCATCCAGGCCGGCAGCCGGATTGACCCGGACATCCATTGGCAGCATGGCCACAAGCTCCGCCGAAGTGATCTGTCCCTTAAAACGCCAATTCAAATCCGCCTGCCACTTGCCGGTTTCCAGGATTTCAGAAAAACGACTTTGGGTGCCGTTGATCTTTAGCGATGCTGCAAATGGGCGGCCCATTTCTGCGGCCAGGGCCAGATCCGAACCTTTTTCCGTGAGCACACATTTTAAGGAATCAATCTGAAAATCTTTATAAAAAAGTCCGTTTAAGCCAAGCTCTGCTTTGGCATCGTGAAATGTCCACTCATTGTCAAAAAAGGCCCGGGCTGAAAAAAAAGCCCTGTCCAATCCGGCCTCCATACCCAGACCGGAAAAATCAAGGCCGCGGGCGGCAGCTGAAACTTCAAACCGCCCTTGTTGTTTTTCCCCCAAATGAACAGACCAGTTTCCCGAAATTCCCCGCTCAAGGTCCGGGTCGGCCGTTTTGGCCGTTTTTTGCCAATCTCCGGGCACATCTTGGGATGCGGGATTTTGAGGTGCAAACACGCCAATCTGCCCGCTGGTTTCCAGGGCTCTTAAATCCATGCGGCCTTGAATATGCACAGGTATGCCGTAAACCAGGGGATTTGCCGAAAAATGAAGATTGTTGGCGTCTTGTGCGGCCAGGGCGGCGTCAAACAACACTGTATGGCAGGCGTTGGAAAAACCGATTTCAAGAACTGAATTGCGAATATGGATTTGATCAAAAAAAACCAGTGCGCTGATCTGGTCTTTTAGCATCGCACCGGAAAAACGGTGAGTATCCGGCGAGGCAGAAGGAGCGGCTGCGGCGGGCACGCGGCTGTCAATGTCCGCATGATATCTCAGGCCGCTGATGAGAACCTCTGTAACCCGGCCCTGCATCAAGCTTTTTACGGTATAGCTGAAATGAACAAAATCGATCTGAAAATCCGGGTTATCTGCGGAGACATCTCTGAGATCCAGGCCTCCAGGGCCAAGGGAAACCACTGATATCTGAGGGTTTTCCAAGCCTGCGTCCTGCATTCGGCAAGCAATGTATTTTTCCAGGGCAGCCGGGCCGAGGCTGAGCGCGCTCACGGCTGCCAAAAGTAAAAAGAGCAAAACCGGCACAATAATGCGTACCGTTTTTCCAATCAGCCTGCGAAGTTGGGTTTGCATGCGCACACAGCCCTATGCCCCTGATTGCCGGATTGTCAGACAACACCTTTAGCGGATGTTTTCCAGCATACCCTGCCGAGCCCATGCATTGCAAAAGATTTTTGCCTGATGGCACCGTAAAAAGCTTTTTACCGCGTCCGCTGTTTGTGAAGGAAGAAAGCCCTGCGGTCGGCGTCGGCTTTTTCGCTCCTGACCGTTTTTGCGGATTGATCAAATGCCTTTGCTTAAAATTGACAAACCCGCTCTGCCTTGTTCAAACAGTTTGAAATCTTTATGCAAAAACGCTCAATGTCGCTTCAAAAGCCGACCCCGCCCTTGGGCTTCCTTGGAAGTGTTTCCCCAGGGCCGCCGCCCGGGACCGAGCTATAACGGTAACTTTCCCTGAAGTTGCTTCCAAGACTTGGATGTGTTGCTCCGGATCCCTTGGTGTGAAACTTTGCACACAGTCGGCCATGATGCCGGCCCGGGGGTGGTTTGCGAGTCGCATTGAGCGCGCAAGCGGTCAGCAGGGAGCAAATCGCCACCGGGTCGGCATCATGCGAAAATTATAGAACCAAGCAGTGATAATTCAGGCTGATTGACAAGAGACAATAATCAGATTATTATCAAAACAATCATCAAATATTTAAAGGAAGCCTTGAATGCGTGCAAAAGATTTTCTTTCAGCCACAGACCTTTCCAAAAAAACGTCAGCCACCCTGGATGCACTGGCAAAAGGGGAGCCTGAAAAACTCATCATCCTGAAAAACAATTCCCCCAAAGCGGTGCTTTTGTCCATGGAAAGCTATGAGGCCATGCAGGAGGAAATCGAAGATTTACGCCTCACGGCACTGGCACTGGCAAGGACGGAAACTTTTAATGAACAAAAAGCATTGTCCCATGCCCGGATAAAGGAAAAATTCGGGAAATGAAATGGACGGTAATCTACCACCATGATGTGGAAGAAGACCTGGAAAGTGTGGGACCGGCTGCGGCACGGCGGATCGTAAAGGCAATCGATGAAAAACTCATCCACGCGCCTTTGCAGTTTGGAGCCCCTTTGTCCGGCAACCTGGGCAGTTTCCGGAAATTGCGTGTCGGAGATTTCCGGGTGGTCTATCAGGTGCTTGAAAAAAAAGTGGTGATTTATGTGCTGGCTGTGGGGCCGCGGCGGGACAAGGAGATTTACCGTCTGGCCGTCAAACGAAAATAATTTGCCCGGCCCCGCCCTTTCAGGATTGATAGTGCTGTAAAAATGATTTTTCCCGGCACTATCTTATTTGATGGTTCTCTAAAAAGCTTTTTACCACGTCCGCTGTTTGCCAGGAAGGAAGCCCTGCGGCCGGGCTATAACAGTAACTTTTTCTGAAGTTATTTAAATGTGTTGCTCCGGATCCCTTGGTGTGAAACTTTGCACACAGTCGGCCATGATGCCGGCCCGGGG
>JAIPES010000048.1 GCA_021737045.1 Desulfobacteraceae bacterium
GGATTTCAAACACCTCGGGCGGAAAGACGTACGGGGTTTTCAGTGCCCATGAAGCCGCGCCCACGGTACCGGCAAAACTGGCGCTGGTGATAAAGGCGATGATCTTGTACTTTGTCACGTTAATGCCCATGACCTTGGCGGCATCCTCGTCTTCGCGCAGCGCGGTCAGCGCGTATCCGATCTTGCTTTTCATGTACAAAAGTGTGACAACCGCCGCGGCCGCGGCGATAAACAAAACCATGACATCGGCCCAGAAGGTCATGATGCGGCTGGAAAGATCCCTGCCCAGGATCTCATTGAGCTGGGCGGTAAATATCATTCCGGAAGAACCGTTCCACAGGTTGGCCCCCTCGATGAGATACCTGAAGCCCTCGTTTACCCCGATGGTGGCAATAGCAAAATACGCCCCCCGCAGCCGCAGGGCCACCGCGCCCACGGCCATGGACAACAGGGTGGCCATGACAATGGCCAGTATAAACCCGATGGCCACGATACCCAGGCCCAGCTGCGGGTAACCGGCAAGACCCGTAATTGCCGTGGCCATGCCGTAGGTGCCGATTCCGAGAAACGCCACGTACCCGAAATCCACGTACCCGGTCATGCCGAGGAAAATGTTAAATGCCTGTCCCAGGGCGCAGTAAAAAAGCAGGGTTGCGGCCAGCTGCCACATCCCGGTGACATTTCGCCCGACCAAAAACAACACGAGGTAGGCGGCAAATACCGGCAGCAGCGGATAATAAGGGCTGAGTCGATTCTTCATTTGGCTTTAATGATCCCCGTGGGTCGGATGAGCAGAATGATCAAAAGGATGAGAAACGACAGAAAACGCGTCAGGGCAAAGGGTTCGACGCCGGGAATCAGGGCGAACATGGTATAGGAGGTGTTTTCGATAAGCCCGAATACCAGGCCGCCGAAAAACGCGCCGTAAGGAGACGAAAGCCCGCCCAGCACGGCGATGACAAAAGCTTTTAATGTATATCCGCCGCCCATGTAGGGATTAATGCCCACCGGGATGAACATGGTCAGCAGCACGCCGCTGGCAACGGTAAGCCCGATGCCCAGGGCAAAGCTCATGGCATAGACGCCGTCCACATTGATCCCGCACACCCGGGCGCCCTGGCTGTCCTCGACCACGCTGCGCATGGCCGATCCGGCTCTTGTACGCTTGAACCAGACATAAAGCAGCACGGCAATAAAAACGCTTCCCAGCGCGGCAAGTATCTTGCTCATGGGCAGGGCGGTAAAAACCAGATCAATCTTGCCCACATCCCAGTTGTATCCCCGGAACTCGGAGCCGAAGATCATTTTAATGGTTTCTTCCAGAAGCACCCCCACCGAGAATGTGGCCAGAAGCGTGGCCAGCTCCGGGGCGTGCAGGAGCTTTCGGATGGCAGTATAATAAAACGCCAGCCCCAGGGCAATACCCACGGCAAAAGCCGCGGGTATTGCAAAAATCGGGTTCAAACCCAGGGTATTGAAAAAAAACAGGGCCACAAAAGCCCCCACCATGACAAAGGCGCCGTGGCCCACGTTGACGACCTTTAACACGCCGAATATGAGGCTCAGGCCCATGGTGGCCATACCGTAAACAGCACCCAGCACCACCCCCTGCACCAGATTGCCTGAAAGTTGTTCAAGAAACATATGCGCCGGTCCTTTTCAGGCGGGTTTACGGCAGTGCTTTTTTGCCCTCGGCCTTCTGGTCAAAAGTGGGCATGGGATAGCACGGCTTGCCGGTCTGGGCGGACTCCGGCCATACGATCACCCGCTCGCCGCCCTGCCACTGGACATCCACCATGCTGTGGCCGACCTGGAGCCCGGAATCGCTTATATCCCAGGTGCCGTAAAAGGACATGAATTCCAGATCCCCCAGAGCGGCGCGGACTTTGCCCGAATCAACGGAACCGGCCTTTTCCGCTGCCAGCACATAGGCCAATACCTGGGCACCGGCTTCAGCGGCGTGATAGTCCGGAACCATGTCTTGATCCCCCACGGCCTCCTTAAACAAACTGACAAATTCGTCCTGGCTCGGGCCGATCCAGCGGATGCGGCGTTCTTTGGCCGCTTTTTGCGAATAGGTCACCCCGTATTCCCAGTGCGAAGGGCCCATGACGCCTTCGGCCATGTTTCCCAGGGCCTCGTAAAACGCCGGCAGGGTGGCCGCGGCGATCAGGGACAGGCAGTCCACGTCGATGTTGAGATCCGACATCTGGCGGTTGAAAAGCTGGCCGTCCTCAAAATGCCCCCCGCCCAAAACGAAATCCGGGTCCGTGGCTTTCATGGCCGACAGCAGGGGGGTCATATCGGTGACGCCCTTGGGGTAGGTGCGCTCAAAGACCACTTCAAATCCGAGCTCCTCGGCATGCGTTTTGGCGCCTTCCATGACCATGGTGGCAAATTCCGAATCCTCGTAAGCCAGGGCGACTTTTTCGGCATCCGGGGCAATCTTTTTGACCATGTCCAGGGTGCCCTTGTGGTAGCTGGTGGCCGGGCCGATGGTCTGCACGGTATATTGGAAACCCTGCTCGAAAATCTTGTTGTTGGCACCCCCGTGATCCATGTAGAGCATGGAGTGGCCCTCGGCAACGGGTGCCCCACGCAGGGTGAGCCCGGAGCTGTACGGGGCGAACACCACGTCCACTTGATCCACTGTAATCAGCCGGCCGATCAAACTGGTCACGTTTTCCTTCTTGGATTCGCAGTCGTATTTCTTGTATGCCAGCGGGACTTTTTTCCCGTCCAGGGTGACGCCCCCGTATTGGCTGTTGACCCAGTGAATGCAGGCTTCAATGCCGCCGACTGCCTGTTCCCCGGCTTTTGCGTACTTTCCGGAAAGGCACGCCGGATGACCGATTACGATCTCATCGGGCGGTGCGGCAAAAGCGCTTGCAGGCAAAAAAAAGAAAAGACAAACAATAAGAAAGACAAAGGGCTTGAGGGAAAAGGATTTCATGCTGAACCTCCTTTTTATTGACGGGTGGGAAGGGATTCATTATTTCTTCTTATTACATGAATATTGCACCGGATCAAACAGAAAAACAAGGGGCAGTAAAATTGCCTGCCAAAAATGCCCGCAGGCCGGTGTAAAGAACAAAACACCCGGGCTTGCCGAAATTCCGCGCAAGGATTTACAAGCAGGCGCCATCAATGCGAAAGTGGGGGTATGAACGAGCAGTTTGAATACATCGTAAAACAGATCAGCCGGGTCGTGCTCGGCAAGGAATCCCAGGTGCGCCTGGCATTGACCTGTCTTTTTGCCAGGGGGCACCTGTTGATCGAAGATTTGCCGGGAATCGGCAAAACAACACTGGCCAAAGTACTGGCCAAATGCCTGGGCCTGCAGTTCCAACGGCTGCAGTTTACCAGCGACATGCTTCCCGGAGACATCCTGGGCGTTTCCATATTTGACCAGAAAACCGGCGCGTTTCATTTCCACCGCGGCCCGATTTTCACCCAGGTGCTGCTGGCTGATGAAATCAACCGTGCCACGCCCAAGACCCAGAGCGCATTGCTCGAAGCCATGGAGGAAGGCCAGGTCACGTTTGAAGGCAAAACCCGGAGCCTGGAACAGCCGTTTTTCGTGATCGCCACCCAGAACCCCCTGGAATACGCCGGCACCTTCCCGCTGCCCGAATCCCAGATGGACCGGTTTCTCATGCGCATCGAGATCGGATATCCCGGCCGGTCGGCCGAAAAACGAATCCTGCAGGGACAGGACCCCCAAACGATTCTCGAGGAAATGGCACCCTGCATGGAAAACGGCGAGGTCTGCGACATTCAGAAAAAAATCGATTCCGTGCACACATCGGATGCGTTTGTGGATTACCTGCAGAAAATCCTTCATTTCACGCGCAGCGCCAACCATTTTCACGTGGGGCTTTCCCCGCGCGCCGGCCTTGCCCTGTCCCGGGCGGCCCGCTCCTGGGCCTGCCTGCACGGACGGGACTACACCATTCCGGAAGATCTCCAGCAGGTGCTGCCCTGGGTGGTGGGCCATCGCCTCCGCTCGGCTGAAGACCGCATGGAAATTCCCAGAAAACAATTGATGGACGTTTTCTCAGAAATCCCGGTACCACTTTGAAAAACACGGTCGCTGCAAAAAAAACCCCAGGACGCAGAAGCCCGGCAAATCTGCCGGTTACCCTGACCCGACACCGCACCTATATGCTGCCCACCCGCCACGGCATGCTGTTTTTTTTCGCACTGCTTGCCATGCTCGTGGGCGCCATTAACTATAACAACAACCTGGGTTTTTTGCTGGTTTTTCTGCTGGGGGCCATGGCCCTGGTTTCCATGCTCCACACCCACCGCAACCTGGTCGGGCTCCGGCTGCTTTCGGTTTCCGCCAATCCGGTGTTTGCCGGGGAAACCGCAGTATTTGATTTTCTGGTATACTCGGAAAGCGTCATGCGCCGGGCTCTGGTATTTTCAATTGAAAAGGCGCACCAAAGCAGCGAGGATGCGGCCCCCGGCATCGTAACACGCATTCCGGTGCGGGTTACAACCCGGGAGCGGGGCATTTTCAGGCCGGGCCCGGTCACCGTTTACACCCGCTTTCCCCTGGGCCTGTTTTATACCTGGTGCACCCTTAGGATGGAACTTTCCTGCGTGGTTTATCCCAAGCCCCTGGCAGGCCCGTTCCAGGTGCATGAAGGCACCGCAGACGGTGCAAAAACCGAGGGATCCGGCATTCTTGAAGGAACAGACGACTTCATGGGCATGAAAACCTATCAGCCCGGGGATCCGGTCCGCAGGATTTCCTGGAAAGCCTTTTCCCGCGGGCAGGGGTTGTTTACCAAGGAGTTCGGCGGCCGCGGACAAACCATCCTGATATTCGACTATAACGCGATCAAATCCGATGATACGGAAAAAAAGCTTTCGCGCCTGTGCGACCTTGTCACCAAGGCCGCGCGCACCAACATCGAATACGGGCTCCGGCTTCCGGAAACCTTTATTCCGCCTGGACGCGGAGAACAGCACAAGCACCAGTGCTTAAAAGCCCTGGCCTTATCCGGCAAAAAAGAAAAAGGGATATGAGCGAGCAACGCAAATACGTGCCGGCCCTGACCCTGGCGCTCATTGTTGCGGTAATTCCCCACGCGCTGCAACTGCCGTTGTGGATTGTCGCCTGGTGTTCCGTAATGTGGGGATATCTGCTGGCCTCGCTGCGCTTTGGCTGGCCCCGGCCCAACCGGCCGGTGCGCGTCGTGCTGGCACTTATCGGAATTGCCGGGCTTCTGGCCACTTACAGCACCCGCCTGGGACCGGAAGCATACATCGGGCTGCTGGCAATCATGGCCGCGCTCAAGCCGTTTGAAAGTGCTACGCACCGGGACCGGATGATCACGGTGTTTATCGCCTACTTTATTATCATCAGCAGCCTGCTGCAGACCGAAACCTTTGCCATCACCCTGTATATGTTCTTTTCCGTGCTGGTGACCACCGCGGCCCTTGTGCGCGTCAACAACCCTTACGGCCGATACCGGGCCGATCTGAAGCGGGCGGGCATGATTCTGGGCCAGGCTGTGCCGCTGATGATCATATTATTTCTGCTGTTTCCCCGCATGCAGGGCAGCCTTTTCGGCATGCGCCAAACCGGCCGGGCCATAAGCGGATTTTCAGAGCAGCTTTCACCGGGCAGCGTTTCCAGCCTGGTGAAAAGCGACGAAGTGGCATTCCGGGCCCTGTTTAAAGGGCCGATTCCGCCCGCAGATCAGCTTTACTGGCGCGGCGTGGTTTTTTCCCGGCTGAAAAACGGCAGCTGGCACAGGCCAAAGCGGGTACCAAAGCGCGGCGAGCCGCTTCAGGGCCAAGACCCGGTGGACTATACAATATCCATTGAGCCCCACCACAATCGATGGATCTTTGCCCTGGACGTGCCGGCACGGGCGCCTACCAAATGGAGTTCCTTATACCGTGATTTTACCGTTCAATCCCGGCGTGCCATCTCCCGCAAGCGCAGATACGAAATGCGATCCTATCCCGGAGATATCTCCGGCAGATCGGCCTGGGGCGTGGATGCAGCCCTTAAGCTGCCCGCAGAAGGCAATCCAAGGACCCGCAAACTGGCCGCGCACATGGGCAGGGACACGGGCAATGTCGCACAAATTGTCGAGCGGGGGCTGAAATATCTTGAAAAAAACGGGTTTGTCTATACACTGAGCCCCCCGCTGCTGGATAATAACCCCATGGACACGTTCCTGTTTGAATCCAGGCAGGGCTATTGCGAGCATTATGCTTCCGCGTTTGCCTACCTGATGCGTGCCGCCGGGGTGCCGGCACGCATTGTGGGCGGTTACCTGGGCGGAGAGCGCAATCCATTTGCCGATTACCTGATTATCCGGCAGTCTGACGCCCATGCCTGGGTGGAAGTATGGAGCGCGAAGGCGGGATGGACCCGGGTGGATCCGACTTTAGCGGTGGCACCGGCCCGCCTGGACCGCGGAGCCCAGGGGGCGCTGTCGCCCGGCGAACTTCCCGAAGGGGGCGCCGGTAAATACCTGGCGCCGTTTCAGTCGTTTGTAAAACAATTACAGTTGGGGTGGGACGCGCTTTCGCTGCAGTGGGAAGCCTGGTTTCACGGGTATTCCCGGGAAGAACAGCAGGCTCTGCTCGAAAAGCTCGGCATTTATTGGCAGTCCTGGAAGGGCATGTTTACCGCCCTGGTTTTCGGCATGATCCTGGTGGCCGGCATTACCGGCTTATACGGGGTGGTCCAGTTCCGGCGGCCCCATACCCGAAAGGCCCCGGTGGCAAAATATTATGAAAAATTCTGCAAAAAACTGGCCCGCGCCGGCCTTGCCCGGCCCGCAGACATGGGGCCGAAGGATTATGCCGCATTTGCCGCAGACCGACGCCCGGATCTCCGGGAAGAGGTCAAGACCATCACGGATCTCTACATCCGAATGCGCTACGGCGGGGATACGCATTTGGAAACACGGAAACAATTCATCGCCCGGGTGCGCCGATTCAAACCAAAGCAAAAATCGTAAACACGGGCACTTGCAGAACCACGAAGACCGCGAAGACAAATCACGAAGCCCACGAAGAGGTATATTTTTTCAA
The DNA here is from genome assembly GCA_021737045.1 of Desulfobacteraceae bacterium. Classification (GTDB taxonomy): domain Bacteria; phylum Desulfobacterota; class Desulfobacteria; order Desulfobacterales; family Desulfosalsimonadaceae; genus Desulfosalsimonas. The sequence goes on from JAIPES010000048.1 coordinate 7,066, forward strand.
AAAAATCTTCTTCGTGGGCTTCGTGCCCTTCGTGGTTTAAACACACCCTTTCAAAATTGCTCTGTGCAGCGACACCGGCAGCGGGTTTGACTTTTTTTCTGCGGGGCCTATGTTTTGAAATAAGAAATTTATGACCTAAATTGATGGATGTTATCCTTTCAAATAAATTGCTTTTAAAAATCTGAAACGCTCAATTTAGGTTATGAAAAACAGGCAAACCCTTCAAGCGAAAGGAGCAGACCATGGCAAAAGACATCTTCCCACTGCCCTTTGAAATTCCGGACATGCACTACGGCCATGAATCGCACCTGTGCGTAGCCAGTGCCATCGGATACGTGAAAAACAATTTTGAGGACTACAAGCAGTATGTGCGCGATGCGCAGTTTGTCTGCAGAAACTGCGGCCGCGCGGCCAAAAGTGCCGAGTACCTCTGCGAACCCGAGAAACTTTAACCTCTTCATTTATGCGGCCCGCCGTGCTGGCGGGCCGCAAGGAGCGGCCATTGAATATGCAAACCCCGGATACCCAAAACTTCCCGCACCTGCCGGAACAATTAAAGGGCCTGGAGGATCTGGCTGAAAACTTGTGGTGGAGCTGGAACCCGCAGGCCCGGATGCTTTTTAAGATGCTCGACCGCCAGGCATGGAAAGAAAGCGGCCACAACCCGGACCTGATGTTAAGAAACCTGCCGGAAGACATTCTGAAAAAGGCCACCCGCGACCCTAACTACATGCGCCATTATGACCTGGTGATGTATCACTTCAACAAGTATTTAAAAGAACCGCCGCTTAGCACGCAGCCTGACCCGGAAGAAAACGCGGGCTGCGTGGCATATTTTTCCGCTGAATACGGCCTGCATCATTCCCTGCCCTTTTACGCCGGCGGCCTGGGATTTCTGGCCGGAGACCATCTCAAGGAATGCAGCGATATGGGCGTTCCGCTGGTTGCGTTGGGATTCATGTATCCCGCGGGATATCTCTACCAGGTCATCAAGCCGGACGGCTGGCAGGAAAATTATACCCAGGAAGTCGATAAGTCGGCTGCTTCCATTAGCCCGGTCTATACCGCAGACGGCGGGCAACTTCGGGTGCCGATATCGCATATCAATCATATGCCGCTGCAGCTCGGCATATGGGAGGTGCCTGTGGGCCGGGTGAGCCTTTTGCTCATGGATACCGACATGGAAGAAAACGAGCCCGGGCTCCGCTCCATTTCCCAGCGGCTATACACCAGTGACCCGGAAAAGCGCCTGCTGCAGGAAATCGTCCTGGGCATCGGCGGATACCGGGTGCTTAAGGCCCTGGACATCGATTGCCGAATGCTGCATTTAAACGAGGGCCATGCGGCCTTCGCCCTGCTGGAAAAGATGCGCGAACTCGTTGAAAACGGGGCCGACTTTGAGCAGGCCCGGCAGCAGCTGCGGGAAATGAGCCTGTTTACCACGCATACACCGGTGCCGGCCGGGCACGACGTCTTCCCGTTTGAAATGATCGAAAAATACTTTGAAGCCTACTGGCCCCGGCTGGGCCTGGACAGGGAAGGCTTTCTGGATCTGGGCCGTCATCCGGATAAACCGGAGGCGGGCTTTAACATGACAGCCCTGGCGCTGAAACTTTCCGGAAAGGCCAACGGGGTGAGCCGGCGCCACGGCAAAGTGAGCCGGCGCATGTGGCAGGGCATGTGGCCGGATCTCACCGAGGACCAGGTGCCCATTGATCATGTCACAAACGGGGTACACCTGCCGAGCTGGCTGGAGCCCAAGATGCGGCTGCTGTTTAACAAGTATTTCGGCGAGGGCTGGCTCAATGCCCATGATAATCCCGCGATCTGGGAATTTATCGAGGAAATTCCCAACAACGAGCTCTGGCAGACCCACTACTGGTTAAAACTCAAACTCATCGACTATATCCGCCACAAGGCTCGAAACCGATGGGACTCCGGCCAGGTCCATCCATCCCAGATTACAGCCATGGGGATAATGCTGGATCCTTCCGTGCTGACACTGGGATTTGCCCGCCGATTTACCCCCTACAAGCGGCCGGATCTGATTTTTACGGATCTGGAAAGGCTCAAAAAAATGTTAAATGATCCCTGGCGGCCGATCCAGCTCATTTTCGCGGGCAAGTCGCATCCCGACGACGCAGAAGGGCATGAATTGATTCACAAAATCTTCGAACTGGCCCGAAATCCGGAAACCGCCGGAAGAGTCGCGTTTGTGGAAAACTACAATGAAATGCTGGCCCAGTACCTGACCCATGGCGTGGATGTCTGGTTAAACAACCCCGCCCCGCCCATGGAGGCAAGCGGCACAAGCGGCATGAAGGCCGCGTTAAACGGCGTACCCCACTTGAGCACCCCTGACGGATGGTGGCTGGAAGGCTACAGCGAAAAGACAGACGAACGGGAGCAGACGATTAAAAACGGGTGGCGATTCGGATCCGGCGAGGAAATTGCGGAGCGCGACGGCGAGGATGCCGGGGCGCTTTACGAACTGCTGGAAAAAGAAATCATACCGCTGTATTACCGGGCCGGTGAAAACGGCACACCGCACGGCTGGGTCCGGGTCATGAAAGAAACCATCAAGACCAATGCCCCGAGATTTTCCGCCCGGCGCATGATCAAGGATTACATGCGAAAATACTACGGTATCAAATAGCTGGGGCGCCTCTTACACCGAAATTGAGCGATTTTCAAGTCTGCCGAAAAGACAAAAAAAAGATGCCCCGCTATAGTGAACGATGCGGGGCATCTTTGTAAAAAATGAAAACGCGCGATTTCGGTTACAGTTCCTTGACTTTCTCGGTAAGCTCAGGGATGAACTCCAGGATGTCGGCTTCCACGCCCACATCCGCCACCTGGAAAATCGGGGCTTTGGGATTCTTGTTGACCGCAACGATAAAGGGGTTGCCTTTCACGCCGCCCATATGCTGGAACGAACCGCTGATGCCCATGGCCATGTAGACCTTGGGCTTGACGGTCTTGCCGGAAGTGCCCACCTGGCGGGCCTTTTCCAACCACTTGGCGTCCACGATGGGCCGCGAACAGGAAACGTCTGCGCCCATGGCCTCGGCCAGCTCGAATGCCATTTCCAGATTGTCCTCGTCTTCGATCCCGCGGCCGATGGAAACCAGAACGTCTGACTTGGTAATATCAACTTCGCCGGCCTCGGCTTCCTGAACCTCGATGAATTTGCGCTTGACCGAAAGATCGCCGAGTTCTCCGGATTTGTCCACAACTTCGCCGGCCTGGCCTTCTGCGGCCTGGAAAACACCGGGCCGAACATTGATGACCGCGCCGGCGGAAATGTCACAGTGGACGTGGGTGTTGACCTGGCCGGTAAACTCCTGGCGGATCGTCTTCAGGGTGTTTCCTTCTACACCCTCGAAATCCACCACGTCAGCCGCGAATGCGGAATCGAGCTTGACGGAAAGTCCCGGGCCCAGGTCCATGCCGAAGGTATCATGCGGCAGCAGTACGATACTGTCTGCCGGCAGCAAAGACAGCAGCGCTTTTCTCACCACTTCGGCATTGGGATAGGAAAGCGCTTCATTGTCGATTTTCCATACGCTCTTGAAGGATTCGGCCGCCTTGCTGCAGACATCGTCAATGCCCTTGCCGGTAACAATAGCAGTTACTTCTGCACTGTCATCGATCTTTTTGGCCGCAGCCAGCAGTTCCAGGGCCGAATCATCGAGTACACCGTTTGAATGCAGGATATATGCAAAGATTTGGGCCATTACTTTATCCCTCCTTTGGACTTTAAGAGTTCAATGAGTTTGTCGATGATCTCTTCGGTGCTGCCCTCAAGCATTTCGGCGCCTTCGCCCATTTCCGGGACGAAGTAGTCAATCCGCTTGACCCTGGCTGCGCCCTCGCCCACGGAGCCGGCATCAAGGCCCAGGTCAGAAGCGCCCAGCGTCGGGATATCCACGGAAGCAACCTTGCGAATACCCCGGATGCCCACGTAACGGGGTTCATTAATACCCGTCTGAATGGAAAGCACGCAGGGCAGCTCAATCTCGTTGACCTCCATGTTGCCGCCCTCGATTTCCCGGCCGACCTTAAGCTTGCCGTCTCCGACCTCGATCATATTGACCAGGGAGGCATACGGATAGTCCAGCATGGCGGCCAGCATGCCGCCGACCTGGGCATAGCCCTCGTCTGCCTGGGCGCCGGTCATGATCAGATCATAATTGCCCTTATCCACGGCGGCTTTCAGGATCGCGGCAATACCTTTGCCGTCAGAACCCTCAAAGGCGTCGTCTGTGAGCAGGAGGCCGCTTTCTGCACCCATGGCCATTTCCCGGCGCAGCACCTCTTCGGATTCCTCGTCACCCACGGTAACCACCGTCACGGAACCACCGTGCTTGTCCACCATTTGAATGGCTTCTTCCACCGCGTAATTGTCCCATTCATTTACCGAGTAAACCAGATCGTCTCTTTCAATGTCATTGCCCTCGCTGTTGATCTCGATCTCGTTTTCTGCGGTATCGGGAACGCGCTTGACACATACTAAAATTTCCATATGTTCCTCCCACTTACCTGTTTGTTAATGTCTCATCTGCTGTGCGACAAGCTCGCACAGATCAATCACTTCCATCTGGCCCTCCAGGCCGGCGACCTTAATGCCGTCTTCAATATTGGTCAGGCAGAAGGGGCAGGCCGTGACGATCACGGTTGCGCCGGCCTCCCGGGCCATTTTCACCCGGCGTACGCCCATGCGCTCTTCTTCCTCGGGCTCGTAAAACAGCATCAGGCCGCCGCCGCCGCAGCAAAAGGAACGATCACGGCTTCTGGTCATTTCAATCCGGTTAACACCGGCAATGGCGTCAATCACCGCCCGGGGGGCATCATATATATCATTATGCCGGCCGAGATAACAGGGATCGTGATAGGTAAATACCTTCTGGCGACCCTCCTCGTCAAGGCCGTTTAGCTGGAGCTTGCCGCTGCTGATATTGTTCTGCAGAAACTGGGAAATGTGCTCCACCTGCGGCAGATCCGGACTGTTGTAGTCATTTTTAATTACGTTATACGCGTGCGGATCGGCTGTGACAAGCCGCTTTGCCCCGGAATTGACAATGGCCTCGATATTATTGTTCTTCAGCTCCTGATACAGCATCTCCTCGCCGAATCGCCGGACCTCGTTGCCGCTGTCCTTTTCATTTTTGCCCAGTACGCCGAAATCTACGCCCGTGGCTTTGAAAATCCGGGCCGTGGCCTGGGCCACAGACTGCATCCGCTCATCATACGAGGTCACGCTGTCGACAAAATACAGGGTATCGGCCGTGGTTCCCTTCTTTTCGAGCACCTTGATCTCGAATTCCTCGGCAAGTTCCTTGGACCATTCCGCGCGTTTCTTTTCCATCTTGCCGTAGGGATTGCCCCGTTTTTCCAGGGACTGCAGGGGCTTTTGCAGGGACTGGGGCACATTGCCCGCATCAACCATCCCCCGGCGCATATCCACGATCTTGTTGATATACTCAATTCCGATCGGGCACTCCTGTTCGCAGGCCCCGCAGGTGGTACAGGACCAGATCTCATCCTCGGAATAGATCTTACCCATAATGTTGTCATCGGTCTTAATAAACGGCCCGAAAATCGGATAATGCGCAAATGCGTAGTCCCTGCCCTTAAGCGAAATAAACCGGGGAGACAGCGGCCGGCCCACGGTGTTGGCCGGGCAGTTGTCCGAACAGCGCCCGCAGTCCGCACAGGTATAAAAATCCAGGATGTCCTTCCAGGTAAAATCCTCAAACCGCTTCACGCCGAATGATTCCAGATCGTCCAGGGATTCTTCGTCCACGCCGTAGCGAACCGGCCGGATATTGCCCTTGTCCAGGCGCATGAAATAGACGTTGAAAATCGAGGTGATCACATGGAAGTGCTTGCCGATCGGCAGGAAGCACAAAAACGTGAAAAAGATGATATCATGAATATAATAAGACCAGATATGAAGGCTTTGCATCGTTGCCCGGGCGGAATCTGCAAGCATCAGCTTAAAAAGCCAGCCCAGCGTAAGCGGTGCCAGAAAATCCGGCTCGAGGCCGGCCTGGAGCTGAGCGGCCACGGCCGCCCCCTCGTAAAGGCTTTCTGTAACCATCAGGATGGCAATAAATCCGAGCACCAGCAGGGCTTCCCATGTATGATCCTCGCCGTAGGACTCCGGGTAGGCGTAGCGCTCCGGCTTAAACCAGACGCGGCGGACAAATGCGACCACCACGGCAATAAAGACCGCGGTTGCCGCATAATCCTTCAGGGTGTAATAGACGTCGCCGAGCCAGGTGTTTAACCCCGGAAAAACGAAACCTTCGGAGATCCCCTTGATCACCATTTCGGTGGACCGGATGCTGAGAATGAGAAACCCGAAAAATATGACAATGTGAATCACGCCGGCCGTCATGTAACGCGGATGCCGCCACTGGGCCAGCCATATCTTGAGGACATCAAAAATCCGCTTACCGGGCCGGTCAAAACGTTCATCCGGCCTTGCCTTGACCAGCGGGGCGAGTCTCTTGGCGATGATATAGGCAAAAAGGGCAACTGCAACAATCGGGATCAACACGGAAAAAATGACCGTGGGAATGCCGAATATTGTATATGCCGCAGGTGAGATCAGCGCGTGTTCCATGATATCGTGCCTCGCTCCTTTCGTCTTGTAATTTCGAGCATTTGCTTATTATTTCCGGTCCCAAGCCGCCTGCTCGATAAACCACTTGATATATTGTGGATGGAAGAACAAATATCTTTAGTTAAGAAAACATCCTGAGTCAAGAAAAATTTCCCGTCCCAAAAAACGGGGGGCTTGCAGATTGAAGCCCCCCTTTTATTTCCGGCGCGGAGTATCCGCCCCGCATCTTCCCGGTCGCGTCTTTACCCGATAAAGGAGGCTTCCTCGATTTCCACGGCTGCTCCGTCAGTGGCCAGAATGGCATTGAGCTTGCCCAGGGTGGTGGGCAGCACGGTATTGCAGAAAAACTGTGCGCTCTTGATCTGGCCTTCATAGAAGGGCACATCCTTCTTCTTGGCCTTCTCCAGTGCCTGCTCTGCAATGGATGCACGCCATACGAGCATCCATGCCATAACCACATCACCGCACACTTCCATGAACGGATAGGCGTATCCAAATGCTTCCATGAGCTTGTCGGACATGGCGGATTTGCCCAGGTGCATGGCCGCCTCGCCCAACTTGTTCAATGACTCTTCCAGGCGCTCGGCATAAGGTTTGACCTTTTCCTGGGCCTTGGCATTGCTGATGGTGGCATTGACCTCGCCCATGAGGTCCATGACCAGCTTGCCCTTTTTCATCCCCAGCTTGCGCCCCATCAGGTCCATGGCCTGAATGCCGTTGGTGCCTTCATAGATCTGGGTAATGCGGCAGTCGCGCATCAGCTGTTCCTGGGGGTATTCATTGGTATAACCATATCCGCCGAAAACCTGCATGCCGTAATTGCAGACGTCAAAGGCCCGGTCCGTGACATATCCCTTGGCAATCGGGATAAGCAGGTCGATGAGACCGTGGCATTTTTCTTTTTCTTCTTCGTCGTCGATGGTCTCGGCCCTGTCCTCGAGCCACGCGGTGTAATAGAGCAAACTGCGCATGCCTTCGACGTATGCCTTCATGTTCATAAGCATGCGGCGCACGTCCGGGTGCTGGATAATGGGAACCGCAGGGGCGTCCTTTTCAAGCATCTTGGTCAAATGCCGGCCCTGGATGCGCTCCTTGGCGTAATTGACCGCCTCGATATAGGATGCCGTTGCAGTGGCAAATCCCTGCATACCCACCAGCAGGCGGGCTTCGTTCATCATCAGGAACATGGCGCGCATGCCCTTGTTTTCCTCGCCGAGCAGTTCGCCGATGCAGTTGTCCTTGTCACCGAGGCTCAGCGTGGCAGTGGCATTGCCGTGGATTCCCATTTTCTCTTCGATGCCCACGCAATTGACATCATTGAACTCCCCGAGGCTTCCGTCTTCATTGACCCGGTGCTTGGGCACCAGAAACAGCGAAATCCCCTTGGTCCCTTCAGGGGCGCCTTCGATGCGGGCAAGCACGGGATGGACGATGTTTTCGGCAAGATCGTGTTCCCCGCTGGAGATAAAGATCTTCTGGCCGGTAATCTTGTATGTGCCGTCGCCCTGGGGCACGGCCTTGGTTTCCAGCCGGCCCACGTCGGATCCGGCCACCGGCTCGGTCAGCAGCATGGTGCCGGTCCATTTTCCGGTATACATGTTTTTCAGGAAAAGATTCTTCTGACGGTCCGTTCCGAAAGTCTCCACCAGTCGACCTGCGCCGTGGGTCAGCCCCGAATACATCATAAATGCATAGTTGGCGCCGTTGAAGTATTCAGCCGCTGCCATGGAAACGCTTCTGGGCATGCCCTGGCCGCCCCAGTCAGGATCTTCGGGCATGGCCACCCATTCGCCCTCCTTGAGCAGCTTAAAGGGACGCTTGAATATCTCCGGCGTGGTGACCGTTCCCTTATCGAACTTGCAGCCCTCCCGGTCGCCTTCCTTGCGGGTGGGCAGAATTTCCTTGACAGCCAGATTCCGCGCTTCGTTGACAATCAGGTCAACGGTTTTCCTGTTAAACTCCGCATACTTTTCATGCTTACTGAAGTCCCCGACTTGCAACTGTTCATGCAGGACAAAATCAATGTCCCGGCGATCCGAAATTTGCTGTGCCATAAGTCTTTCTCCCTTTCTTTGCTCAAACTGCGATGCAATGATGTTTATAAGTTTATATCATTCTTTTCGCCGATGCCGTGAAAATAAAGATCCACCAGCGGGGCGGCCATTGCGGCCAGATCCTTGTCCTCACCCGTGACAATCCACGTATTGATCACCTCGTTGACCGCGCCCAGGATAAAACGCTTGGCCAGCCCGATGGGAAGCTGGCCGCGAATGCTGCCTTCTGCCTGACCCTGCAGGAGAATCTCTTCGAGCAGATCCATATAGGTCTTGGTGATCTCCCGGATGCTTTGCTCATCCATGTACCGGGCCAGCAGGGTTTCCCGCTGAAAGACCACGGCCATGTTCCGGTCGCGCTGGAACTCCCCCAGATGCAGCGCGATTAAGCTCTTTAACTTGGCCTCTGCGTTTTCGGCCTGGTCCACCGCATGCCGGAACCGATCAAACACCAGGCGGGTCTTGTAGCTGAAAAAATTGGACAGGATATCGGCCTTGTTTTTGAAATACAAATAAATCGTCCCGTCAGCCACCCCGGCCTCCCGGGCAACCTGGGAGATGGTCGCCTGGTGGAAACCCTGGTCTGCAAACACCTTGATCGCGGCATTAAGGATCTGGTTGTATTTAACGCTGGTTTGATCCATATTTATTTTGTTTTGCCGGCTGATAACCCGCCTCGTTGTTTTAAATCGTCCGAAAATGAGCGTTTCAAATTTTTACACAGATCAATGATTTTCAATTTAGGATCGTGTAAAAAAATTGAATGAATGTTCATTCAATGAATGAAGCCTCACTCACTACCAGAACAAAATTTGTCCTGTCAAGAAAAAATCCAACAGGGGAGTCAGGGGAGTTACTCTTTAATGCGCTCCACGTATTGCCCGGTGCGGGTGTCAATCCGGATTTTCTGGCCCTCCTCGATAAACGGGGGCACCTGGATTTCCAGGCCGGTTTCCAGCTCGACGGGCTTGTAGCTGCCCGAGGCGGTATCGCCCTTGACCCACGGATCGGCGCGCACCACCTTCATCTCAATAAAGTTGGGCAGGGAAATGCCGATGGGTCTTCCCTGAAAAAGCAGCACGTCGCAGACCGTATTTTCCTTGAGATACTTCACGGATTCGCCGAGTTGCCCGGCGGACATGGATTCCTGTTCATAGGTGGAGGTGTTCATAAAGTAATAATGCTGCCCGTCGGTATACAGGTATTCCATTTCCTGCTCTTCAAGGTCGGCCTTGTTGATCTTTTCCCCGGACCGGTAGGTCTTGTCAAACTGCGCCCCGGTAATCATGTTTTTGAGCTTGCACTTGTACAGGGCCTGCCCCTTGCCGGGCTTGACAAATTCAAAGCCCACGATTTCGTAAGGGTCGCCGTCGATTTCGATCTTCAGCCCCTTTTTCAGATCACCGCTTTCGTACATAACAAATATTCTCCTATAAGGGATTTTACACAGTATCTGGTATTAAAAAACATTCGGTTACCTTGGACTCATAAATCCGAAATCCGAATATCGAAATTCGAAACAATATCGAATTACCAAAATTCAAATACTCAAAACATGAAAGGTTTATGTCATTTGGTCATTCGGATTTCGAATTTGTTTCGGATTTCGGATTTCGTGCTTCGAATTTACACAATACTCAAGCAAAGCCTCAAAGGTAAGCTAAGCGCAAATCTCCTGCTCTGCTTTTCGCGCTTGCCGGACAAACCTGTCCACTTTATCCGGATCCTTTTGAAACCGGACAAACGCCCCGGTTTCATCCACTGCGTTGGTCAGGGTGCAGGAGTCCACGCCGGCCGGACGAACCGCGAGCACCGCGTCATGGACATTGTCCGGCGAAAGCCCGCCGGCAAGAATCACCGGGATGTTGCTCTGCTGCACCAGCTGGGCGGCCACGCGCCAGTCGCAGGTTTTTCCTGTGATTCCCACATACCCGCTTTCCGGCTGACCGGCAATCGCGTCCCCCGCCATTAACAGGGTGTCAATAAGAAAGTAATCTGTCAGCAGCTCAAAATGCCCCGCCACTTCCGTAATCGGCAGATGATCTGCCGGGCCCGGCGGCGGCACGGGAATGGAGCGCATCACGGCAATTTCCGGAAACCGCTCCTTTACCGTGGCCTGCATGGATATCAGCCGCCCGCAGCGCGTGGCCCAGTCCTCGGTCTCATCAAAAATGCCCTGACAGAAATGAACGATATCCGGCCGGTATGCATCCAGGACCGCGCTGATTTGATCCATATCCGAAAACAATGGAATCAGGCTGCTTTTGGCCCCGGATTCTGCCACCAGCCGAATAGTGTCTCTTAGCTGCCGGCTGCCGCCGGATTCCGTGATCACGCTGCCGATGTGATCCACGCCCAGAGAGACCATTTTTTCAGCTTCGCGGGGTTCCTGGATTTCATATACCTGGACGATCACGCAAAAATCTCCGTTTTCTGCAGGTTTTGCAAAATTCCCGTTGACATTTTCGGCCTGCTTTAACATATTCATTTTGTTTAATCAAATGATTTGCACGGGCCTGCACCCATTGCCAGACGGGCTCCCAAACCTCCGCCAGATCCGAGGAAAACATGATCGTCGTAATTGATTTCGGCTCCCAGTACAATCAGCTGATTGCCCGGCGCGTGCGGGAACAGAATGTCTACTGCCAGATCGAACCCCCGGATATCGACATCGAACGTCTCAAATTCCTTCACCCCGAAGGGATTATCCTGTCAGGCGGTCCTGCCAGCATATACGAAAAAAGCAGCCCCCGGGCGACACCGGAGATTTTTTCCCTGGGCGTGCCGGTGCTGGGTATCTGCTACGGCATGCAGTTCATGGTTGAGGCCCTGGGCGGCACGGTTTCCAGGGCCGAAAAACGGGAATACGGGTTTGCCCGCCTGCGGATTCAAAAGGAAGAGGCGCTTCTTTCCGGTATCGGAGACGACACCCAGTGCTGGATGAGTCACGGGGATTCCATCACCGCCCTGCCCGAAGGCTTTGAAGTCACAGCTGTCACGGAAAACACCCCCATGGCCGCGGCCGCGGATCCGGTGCGGGGATTTTACGGCCTGCAGTTTCACCCGGAAGTCGAACACACGCCAAAAGGCAAACAGATGCTTCAAAATTTTCTGTTTTCCGTTTGCGGCTGCCGCGGCGACTGGACCATGAAGGCTTTTGCAGAAGAAGCGATTGCCGAAATACGCAATTCTGTGGGCGACAAACAGGTCATTCTCGGCCTTTCCGGCGGCGTGGATTCCTCTGTAACCGCCATGCTCATTCATCAGGCCATCGGGGATCAGCTTACCTGCATTTTTGTGGACAACGGTCTGCTGCGCCACAACGAGGGTGTGCGTCTGAAAAACATTTTCACGCAGCATCTGAAAATGAACATCGACTACGTGGATGCGGCGGATCAGTTCATAAATGCGCTGCAGGGGGTCACGGACCCGGAAGAAAAGCGCAAGATCATCGGAAAAATCTTCATGGACGTATTTGAAGCCGAGGCGCAAAAAATCGAAAACGCCGAATTTCTCGCCCAGGGCACCCTGTATCCCGACATTATTGAATCCCAGTCCGCATTCGGCGGTCCCACCGCGATCATCAAATCCCATCACAACGTGGGCGGGCTGCCGGAAAAAATGAAGCTAAAGCTCATCGAGCCGCTCAAGTTTCTGTTCAAGGACGAGGTGCGAGAGCTCGGCAAAACCTTGGGATTGCCCGAAGAACTGGTCTGGCGCCAGCCGTTTCCCGGTCCGGGGCTGGCCATCCGTGTAATCGGCGAAATTACGGCAAAAAGACTTTCGGTGCTTCGTCTTGCAGATGCCATCCTGCTGGAAGAAATCCGGGAATCCGGGTATTACAGGAAACTTTGGCAGTCCTTTGCCGTGCTGCTGCCCATTAAAAGCGTGGGCGTAATGGGGGATAAGCGCACATATGAAAACATCCTCGCAATCCGGGCGGTCACCAGTGTGGATGCCATGACTGCAGACTGGGCAAAGCTTCCCCACGATCTGCTTGGCAAGATTTCAAACCGGATCATCAACGAGGTTCAGGGGGTCAACCGGGTGGTCTACGATATCAGCTCCAAGCCGCCGAGCACCATTGAATGGGAGTAACGCAAAGATTCAAATTGTAAAACACGCTTCACAAACCGCCCCCTTTCAGCACGACTCAAAAAAAAACCCCGCAACCGGGTATTATTAAAAATCCAAACATGAAACCAGTCTGGAAACACGCAATCAAAAATTGCAGGCGCGCGGTCAAAGACGCATTGCCGGACCCGAACAGGTTTTTGCCTGTAAGACTTGTCAACAGATTCATACCGCCCACCAAGGGCCTTGTTTTAATACACATCGGCAAATGCGGCGGCTCCTCCCTGAGAGAAGCCATCAATCAGCTTGGAAACGAAATCCCTGTTGATACAGTCCACATAAAAAAGCCGATATACAAGCCGAAATGCCGGTATATGATCATTGCAAGAGGCCCCATAAGCAGGGCGCTGTCCGCATTTAACTGGCGTTACAAACTTGTGGTTGAAGACAAAGTGCAAAAAGACCGCTACAGCGGCGAATACGAGGTTTTAAAGAAATACGGGTCCTTAAACAGGCTTGCAGAAAGTTTGTATGATCCGGACGGCCGGCCGAACAGGGCGGTTCATAAGGAAATCCGGAAAATCCATCACATCCGGGAAGATATTGCGTTTTACTTAAAAGATTTTCTCAAATTTTGCCCTCCCGCTCAGATCAGCGCTGTGCTGATGCAGGAAAATCTTGACTCAGATATGCAAAACGTACTTGGTATCGGCAAGGTGGAACGCAAAAAAGATAACCGCGGCCAGGGGCGCTGCCGGGAACTGTCCGAAACGGCCGAAAGAAACCTGAAACGTTTTTTCTTTGACGACTACCAGGCTTTGTTACGATTGTATTGCTACGGGAAAATCGATAAGGATATATTGATAAAGGCCATATAACATTTGCGTCAAAACAAAAACCTGCCGTTTGTGTTCGCAGGAAAAATACTGTACAATCCGAATCCAGGCGGATTATAAGGCATTGTCATCAAAAAACAGCCAGCTGAAAAAAAGGCAGGCAAATGGAAAACGAACAAGGCCCCAGGGGTTTTAAAATCGATTTCTCCGAGGAAGAGCCGGAAACCCCTCCGGAGAAATCTTCGGCGCAACCGGAGAAAAAGGCGCCTGCCCGGCGCGGCCGCCCGGTTGTGCGGCCCGCGTTTCTGTGGCTCCTGGCGCTGTTTGCAGCCGGCGGATTGCTGTTTTTCGGCTATTATCACATAGACCGGCGCATAGAATCGCTTGAAGCCACGGGGGAAAACGAAATCCAGGGCCTTTCCGGAAAAATTGACGAACGCATGGACGCGATCTCCCGGATGCTGACCAGGCAGACCGAACAGATCAAAAACCGGATCCGGGAGCTTGAACAACAGGTAAAAAAAAACACCGAAACTGCAGGCAATCTTCAGAAATTGGTCAGCCAGACGCAGCTGGATATTGCAGAGGTGCAAACCCGGTTTAAAAAACGGATGGACGAGATCAGCACCGAGCTGGGAAAAACCGCGTCCGGGATAAAGGAAAACAGCAACCGGCTAAACGATATGGAAGAAACGATCCGGCAGGTCAGCTCCGTGACATCGGATCTCGAACAGATGCGGCAGGCCCGGGAGAAAATCGCGGCGCGGCTCGATGAGCTCGCCGGGCGGATCAACACCCTGGAGGAAAACCGGCTTGATTTCGAAGCCGTTGAAAGCCGGCTCAAAGAAATGCGCCAATCCCGCAACCAGGAATTTGAAACCCGGATGCAAAATATGCAGGACCGGGTCAAAGCGCTCAATGAACAGGTCCAGTCCTTGGAAGCGATTCTCAGATCCCTGGAAAGAACGCAGAAAAACAATGGCCCGCAGGGCTCCGACGGTGCGGCCGGATCGTCTTCCAGCGGGTCATCAGGTGATATCATCGAACAGGAAATTCAATAGGCCGGCGGCTGATGAACCCCGAGGATCTCCAAAAACTCCTGGAAAACGTGGCAAACGGCCGGATGCCGGTTTCTTCGGCCATGGAACAGCTCCAGCACCTTTCCATGGAAGATATCGAGTATGCCCACGTCGATCATCACCGCTCCCTGCGAAAGGGATTTCCGGAAGTCATCTTCGGCGAGGGCAAAACCGCGGATCAGATCGCGGGCATCATGGAAAAAATGGTCCCCCGGGAAAACATTGTACTGGTGACCCGGGTGAGTGCAGAAAAAGCAAATCATCTGAGCCAACATTTTCCCGAAGCGGTTTACCATGCAGACGCCAGAATGCTTATCCTGGAAAAAAGCCCGCCCCGAGTCCGGGGCAAAGGCAGCATCCTGGTGATGTCTGCCGGCACCTCGGATATTCCGGTGGCAAAGGAAGCCTATCTGACGGCCCAGGCCATGGGCAACCGCGTGGAGGTCGTCTATGATGTGGGCGTGGCCGGAATTCATCGGCTTTTTGCGCACAAGGAAGCCATTGACCGGGCCACCGTTCTCATCGTGGCCGCGGGCATGGAAGGCGCGCTTCCCAGCGTGGTCGGCGGACTCGTTAATCGACCGGTTATCGGCGTGCCCACGAGCATCGGCTACGGCACCAGCCTGGGCGGACTCACCCCGCTTTTTGCCATGCTAAACTCCTGCAGCTCCAACGTGGCGGTGGTCAACATCGACAACGGCTTTGGCGCCGGGTATCTCGCCGCCATGATCAACCGGGAGTAAATCCGCCCCACCTCAGACCTTTCCGCCGGCAACATCCATGACAACCACGAAGGGCACGAAGCACACGAAGAAAAATTATATTACAATCAGCAATTCACGGTTACTACTGATCTAATCAGTTTATCAGCTTTTTGGAGCGGAAAGAACGGATTTTGAAACCTGATTATAGCAGAGAAAACAGATAATGACACATCAAATTGGCTGGTGATGATTGGTCCGGGGTC
>JAIPES010000003.1 GCA_021737045.1 Desulfobacteraceae bacterium
AAAACCTCTTCTGGAAATCACGGCAGCATTGCATTTCGGACAAAACGTATTCTCAAAGGCCTCTCCGGGAACATTTCCGGTATAGACATATTTCAGGCCCGCATCCATGCCGATCTGCCTTGCTTTTCGAAGGGTTTCCACGGGTGTGGACGGCCGGTCAGTCAACCGGTAGGTGGGATGAAACCGGCTGATGTGCCACGGGGTCTGAGTCCCCAGCTCGTCTGCGACAAACCCGGCCAGATCCTTTAACTCCGCGTCTGTGTCATTTAACCCCGGAATCAGCAAAGTGGTGATCTCCAGAAACACACCGTTTTCCCGAAGTTTTTTCAGGGTTGTGAGCACATGTCGGAGCCTGGCCGAGCAGTATTTTTTGTAAAACGCCTCTGTAAAAGCCTTTAAATCCACATTGGCCGCATCCAGATACGGACTGATCATATCAACGGCCCCGGGGGTCATGTAGCCGTTGGTCACAAACACGCTGGCAATGTTTTTTTCCCGTGCCTGCCGGGCCACTTCCAGGGCGAGTTCAAAAAAGACCGTGGGTTCCGTATAAGTATAAGCAATGGAGCGACTTCCCGTAAGCTCGGCCTCCTCCACAATCTGTTGAGGGCTTAAGGCCTTGCCCATGATCCGGCCCTGGTAATCTGTGGCCATATGCGCGATATCGGCGTTCTGACAGAATTTGCACCGGAAATTGCAGCCCACGGTGCCGATGGAGTAAACCAGGCTGCCGGGATAAAAATGAAACAGCGGCTTTTTTTCTATCGGGTCCACATGCCTGGCAATGATCCGGTCATAAACCAGGGTGACAAGGGTTCCCCCCTGATTTTCCCGGACATTGCAAATGCCCCTGGCCCCATCCTTGATGGAGCACCGGTGGTGACACAAATTGCAGACCACCTTGCTGTCGCCTGCGTGGTCATATAACAGCGCTTCCATAATTTATCTTCCTCCTGAAACCTGCATTAGATTGCTTCCTTATAAATTCTGGTAGCGCGGTTTGTAAATGTCAATTTTGGATTTTTTGATTGCCGTAGTCCCTGGACCAGCCGGCTACCTGTTCATTGGATGCGGCGATCTGATTAACCTTGCATCTCAATGTCAGGGGCGAAACCTGGAACCTTGGAACCGGATCGGCCACAATACCCGCAAAACCGCCAAACGGGCTGTATTGAACAAGCCGCAGGGACTCCAGGCGATTGAGCACGGCTGATACCGCAACCGGAAACTGCAGCACGGTGCGCCAGTGCACCGGCACCTGGCCAAGCATGTCGTAAAAGGCCCGGCGAACCTCGCTGATACTCAAAAACCGGGCCCGGGAATAAACCGAGTTTCTGAACAACCGTGCCATTCGGCAACGCAGCGCGTAACCGGAATACCGGTTTAAAATACCCACAAACACCCGGTCTTTGGCCACCCGGCAGGCCTCTTCCAGGGCACGCCCCGGATCATCGCAAAACTCCAGGGTCAGAAACAAAATTGCATAATGAAAGGAATTGTCCGCAAACGGCAGGTCTTCAGCATATCCCTGGTACAAATCCACCGGATTTCCGAGGCGCTGACCGGCATAGTCGAGCATGGCAGGCGAGGGGTCAATGCCGGTGAGTTCAATTCCCTTGTTTAAAAACGGCTCCAGACTGGCACCGGTTCCGCAGCCGATATCCAGCAGGCGCCGGACCGGCACAGGACGCAGCATCTCCATCATCACGCGGGTTTCAAGTTCCAGGACCCTGCGATTTTTTTCCATTGCCAGCCATTTTTCGTAACGGGCCGCATCCTGATGATCAAACACATAGCTCATGGGGCTCTTTTATGGAAAAATCGATAAAATCGCAAGGCCCTTTCACCCTCCGGGCCGCGGCTACATCATGGCATTGAACCGAATACCCACCCCATCGGCGCTGGTGCGGGCGATTTCCCCGGTAAACTTGACATTGCGGGTGCTGTTGGGGTGGGCAAACGACAGGGTTACCTGCTGACCCCGGCCAAGCCGTTTGAGGTCTGATTCCAGGATTTCCACAAAAGCGCCGCCCTGGCTGACATTTTTCATGTTTCCGGCAAAAACCTTTCCGCCTGCGGAAAACTGTACGGATTCGGCATGCGGCTGCCGCAAAAATCTGCGCCTGGCGGAATTTTTCCGTGACTTTAATTCCGCAGCCAAATCCCGCTGATTTTCCGGCGGCAGACTCAATACCAGCATCACCAGTTCGGCTGCCAGAGGAGACAGCCGGTAATCCTTCTTCAGTTTTTCAAACTCACCCATGGCCCTGCCCTCTTTTATATAAATTGGACTTTGTTTCTCTTTTCCACTTGGTTTTATTATTGTTATTCTTTTACCCGATTGCAAGCGGCAAATCCAATCTTTTTCCGGCAATGCCCGGAAATAAACAAACAGAGATCAAGGCGCCCTGGTCCCCCATCTTATCTCAAAATATGCCCAGGGCATCACCCGGCCGGAAAAAAACTTGATTCCCGCAGCGATCCGTGTGAATTTTCCAAAATCAGAAAAAAACAAAAACAACACCTCCCAAAGCCGGGTTACGGCTTTGAAAAAGAAAGGATAAAACAGCCCCATGACAAGTCCGGAGTCAAAAATCACCCCGAAGCATTATCATCTGCGCCTGCAGCCGGATCCTGAGCGTCTGGATTTTTCAGCCATAGTAACCCTTCAGGCCGTGGCCGAACAATCTGTTGATGTTATTGAACTCGACGCCCTTGACCTGGCTGTCTGGTCCTGCCGGATCCGCACCGATGAAAAGTGGCGCACATGCCGGTTTTGCGTTGACCCCGCCCTGGAAAAAATTCGCATCGACCTGCCGGAAAAAATCTTTGGTGAAATCGAAATCCAGATTGATTATTACGGCCGGATCAACTCTCAGATGGCGGGATTTTATCACAGCACCTACCGGCATGCAGGCGGCAGCGAAAAAATCGCGGTCACCCAGTTCCAGGAGTCAGACGCCCGCCGGGCCATTGCCTGCATGGACCATCCCCTTTACAAGGCGGATTTCACCATTGAAATGATTGTTGCCAAAGAAATGACCGCCATTTCCAACATGCCCCCTGCCTCCGAGAACCCGGAGCCAGGGGGCCGGAAACGGGTCATTTTTGAAACCACTCCGGTGATGTCCACCTACCTGGTCTTTTTCGGCATGGGCCGGTTTTCCGTGATCACCGATGAACTCGACCGGCGGGTGCGGGCCGCGGTGCTGCCCGGCATGGCGGAAAATGTGCGCTACGGGCTGGCCTTTGCCAGAAAGGCCTTGAAATACTGCGAGACCTGCTTTGCTTCGCCCTACCCGCTGCCCAAGCTGGATCTGATCGCAGTGCCCGACTTTGCCTTCGGGGCCATGGAAAACTGGGGGGCGATTACCTTCCGGGAAAACCTGCTGCTGTTGGATCCGGCCAACACGGCGGTAGACGGGGAAGAACGCATCTGCGAGGTCATTGCCCATGAAATCGTCCACCAGTGGTTCGGCAACCTGGTGACCCCGGCGGACTGGAAATTTTTGTGGCTCAATGAAAGCTTTGCCACGTTTTACGGATACCAGGTGGTGGATGCCCATTACCCGGACTGGCAGGTCTGGGAGGAGTTCCTGGAATCCCAGAGCGCAACGGCTTTAAACCGCGACAGCCTTCGGGAGACCAGCGCCATTGAAATCTCCGGGGGAAGCCATGTGGTGATCAACAGCGCCACCGCCCCGATCATCTATTCCAAGGGCGCCAGCATCCTGCGCCAGATCCGCGGCTACATGAACGAAAGCGAGTTTGAAGCCGGCCTGCACCGCTACCTTGCCGGCCATTCCGGCGGGTGTGCCGGCAGCAGCGACATGTGGACGGCCATGGAATCCGCATCCGGAAAACCCATCCGACAGATCATGGAACAATGGGTCCTGCAGCCGGGCCATCCCCTGATCACTGCCAAACAAACAAACGGCCGCCTGCACCTGTCCCAGAAGCGATTTTCTTATCTGCCGGCATCCGGCGCCCAAAACCAGACCTGGCCTGTTGCCGTCATTATCCGATGGTTTGACAAATCCGGGGCCGGACGCACGACCACGGCCCTAATGGAAGGCCCGAAGATGGAAATGGAAATGGAGCCGAATATTTATGCCTATAAAATCAATGACCTGCAGACAGGATTCTACCGCACCCGCTATAAAGACATCCAAAACCTGGAACGGCTGGCGGTCATGGCCGCGGCCAAAACCCTGCCGGCCATTGACCGCTGGGGCCTGGAAAACGATCTGTTTGCGCTCACGGTTTCCGGACATACGGATCTGCCCGCATACCTGGAGTTCCTGGAGCAAACCGGAACCGACACAGCCCCCCTGCCCCTGTCCGCCAAAATGGGCCACCTCCACGACCTGATGATTGCTGCTGACGGATCCGCCGGACAGGCCGTGGCTTCTGCCGCAACCCGGTATATGCACCAGGCCTTTGATGTTCTGGGCTGCCGCCCGGAAAAAGGCGAGCCCCACGGAAGGCTGCGGATCAGAAACAATCTTTTCTGGCAGGCGGCCATACTCGGGGTTCCCGGGCCGGTATCAACCGCCGCCAGCGAGTTTGAAAAACTCCGGGACCAGGGCCGGGTTCATCCCGACATCCTGCGGGGGGTGATGCAGGCAGCGGCATGGCAGGGGGATGAAAAAACCTATGCATGGATTGTGGAGCGCATGGAAAACACGGATTCCGAGCAAGACCGGCTCAACTGCCTTCGGGCTTTGGGATGCTTCCGCCGTCCGGAGCTTATTGAAAACGCCCTGGCCCTTGTGCTTGACCGGGTGCCGGATAAAAACAAATTCGTGCCCGTGGCCCAGATGGCCCGCAACCCGGCGGCCATCCCCCTGCTCTGGGACTGGTATAAGGGGGCGGAAAAAGTTTTGGACACTATCCATCCCATCATCCACGAGCGCATCATCACATCCGTGGTGCCGGCGGGGGGCCTGGAACACGCAGATGCCGTGGCTGAGCACTTCAATCAGCGGATGGCCAAAAACGCCCTGGCGGCAGACGCCATTGCCATGGCTTTGGAAAAACTCGAAGTCAACCTTCAGATCCGGCGGCAGGCGGCTGCATCATTTGCCTGAGCCTGTTGGCTGCCCGGTGCATATCATCTAAAATCATGTAAAAGCAGGGCACCAGGATCAGGGTTACAATGGTGGCAAAAAGGACCCCGAATCCCAGGCTGATGGCCATGGGAATCAGAAACCGGGCCTGGAGGCTTTTTTCCAGCAGCATTGGAGTAAGCCCCCCAAAAGTGGTCAATGAGGTAAGAATCACGGCCCGGAAACGCACCTTTCCGCCCTGGATCACCGCCTCGTGCACCTCAAGGCCGTCTGTGCGAAAATATTCATTGATCCGGTGGACCAGAACCAGGGAATCATTGACCACCACCCCGGCCAGGCCCACCATGCCGAAAAGGCTGATCACGCTGATGTCAAACCCCATGAGCAGGTGGCCCATGGCTGCGCCCACCATGCCGAAGGGAATGGCCAGCATGACCATAAAGGGCTGGGTAAAGGAGCGAAACGGCACGGCCAGCAGGGCGTAAATGCAAAAAAGGGCAATGATAAAACCCTTCTGTACATCCGCCAGGGTTTCGGCCTGTTCCTGGCCTTCGCCCTCGATGGTGTAGCGCAGGCCCGGGTAACGATTTTCAAGGCCGGGCAGAAACCGCTCTACCAGGTCTGTACGAACCTCGTTGGCGTTGGTGATTTTTTCGTTGACATCAGCCATGACCTTGACCACGCGCCTGCGCTGGGCCCGTTCAATGCTGGCATAGCCCTGGTCCATGGTGACGGCCGCCACCTGGGAGAAAGGCACCTCATGGCCGGCAGGGGTCCGGATGCGCATCTGCTCCACATTGTCCAGGGACACCCGCTGGGCCTCGGGATAGCGCACCAGGACCTTGACCTCGTTTCTGTCCCTTTGAAAACGTATGGCCTCTGCCCCGTAAAAGGCGTGGCGGACCTGCCGGGCCAGGTCCCGGAACCTTAAGCCCAGGTTGGCGGCCTCGGGCTTTAAGGCCAGCTGCATTTCCATCTTGCCCGGCAAGAAACTGTCAGTAATGTCAAAAACCCCGGAAAATCCCTCCAGTTCCCGTTTGAGTTCCTCTGCGGCCTCCAGCAGCAGATCGTGATCCGCCATGGACAGATGCACTTCCACGGGGTTGCCCGCGCTGTGGATCTCGCTTTTGAAAACCAGGGATTCGGCATCCGGGATCCGGCCCACCCGGTCGCGCCACTGATTGTTTAACACAAGGGCGCTGATGTCTCTTTTTTCGCCTTCCAGGATCTGAACAAACACGTGGGCCAGATGCCCGCCGGAATCGCCAACAGCCCCCCTGTCACCGAACTGGGCGCCGATAATTGATGCGGTGTGATCCAGCAGCGGCGGGGCATCGGCCGGCCTGTCCGCGTCATGTTCGGCCAGCAGCTCCTCTGCGGTTTTCTCCACTTGGCGCACCACTTCAACGGTTCTTTCCATGGGGGTGCCCACGGGCATAGTGATCATGCACTGCAGCACGTCACCTTCCACCTTGGGGAAAAATACAAACTTGATCGTGCCCGCAGACCACAGGCCGAATGTGAGCAACAAAACCGCAAGGCTTGCGGCAATGGTGGCATAGCGCCACCGGATGCACGCCTCCACAGCGCGGTGATAGGGCCCAGACACAATCCAGTTGAGCACCCGGGTCATGCACTTGGGCTTTTGCCGCCGGCCAGAGGCCCGGCTCCTTGCCAGATGGCAGGGCAGGATCAACAACGATTCCACCAGCGAGCCCAGCAGCACCAGGATCACCACAATAGGAATGTTCCGCATGAAATTGCCCATGGTCCCCCCGGCAGTGAGCAGCGGGGCAAAGGCCACCATGGTGGTGAGCACGGAGAAAATCACGGGCCGGCCAACTTCCAGTGTACCTTCCACGGATGCCGCCAGCCGGCCCATTCCCGCTTCCTGCCTTTGAAACACATTTTCGCCCACGATAATGGCGTCATCCACCACAATGCCCAGTACCATGATAAAGGCAAACAAGGAAATCATGTTGATGGAAACATCGTTATAGGGCAGAAAAATCAGGCCAAAGGCAAAGCTGACGGGAATGCCCAGGGTCACCCAAAAAGCCAGGCGCACGTTTAAAAACAGGGCCAGAAGCAGGCTGACCAGGATCAGGCCGAAAAACATGTTTTTGCCCAGCAGCTGGATCCGGCTTTTTAAGATCGTGGACATGTCCTGGTAGTAGTCAATGCCCGCGCCATGGGGCAGACCGGGCCGGATTCGGGCCACATAATCCCTGACCTTTTGGGCCACATCCAGGGCGCTCTGGTCGGCCACCCGGTAGACATTGATAATGGCCGCGGGCTTTCCCTGAAACCGGGAGGCCATGTCCACATCCGCAAACCCTTCCTTGATTTCCGCGATCTGCCCAAGGGTGATCCGGGTCCCGTCTGCACGGGTAATCACCGGAATATCACGGTATTCACCGGCATAATAGCGCCTTCCCTTGGCCCGGATCAGCACCTCGCCTTCTTCGGCCTTAACACTGCCTGCCGGCAAATCCAGGCTGCCCTGCGCCACGGTATCCGCCACGGATCCGAGGTTCAGGCCGTATTTGCGAAGGGTCTGCTCAGAGATTTCCACGTGGATTTCATTTTCCCGCACGGCTGCCACGTCCGCCTGGGTCAGGCCCGGCAGATTGGTCAGATCGTCTTTTACGCCCTGGGCCAGCTCCTTTAGGGTCTGCTCGGGGATATCGCCGTAAACCGCCACGCTGATCACCTGGATCCGGCGGGTGAGCTCGCGCACCTCCGGCTCCTCGGCTTCATCGGGAAGGGTGGTGATCCGGTCGACCTCGGATTTGACGTCATCGAGCAGCTTTTTGATATCCCAGCCGGTCATGACCTCTATGGTGACCCGCCCCATGCCCTCCCGGGCCACGGAATCGATGCGTTTGATACCCTCGATGCCGGCCACGTTTTCCTCAATGCGCCGGACCACGCCTTCCTCCACTTCAGCCGGCGAGGCCCCGGGATAGGCCACGGTAACGCTGACCCGGTCGAGTTCCGTTTCCGGAAAAATCTCGAGCTTGATGTCCATGGCAATAACAATACCGGCCACCAGAATAAAGAACATCAG
Source organism: Desulfobacteraceae bacterium (assembly GCA_021737045.1). Classification (GTDB taxonomy): domain Bacteria; phylum Desulfobacterota; class Desulfobacteria; order Desulfobacterales; family Desulfosalsimonadaceae; genus Desulfosalsimonas. The sequence continues at coordinate 8,140 of JAIPES010000003.1, forward strand.
CAGGTTGGCGGCCACATGGTTGCCGGCAAACCAGGCAATGGCGTTTCTCATTGAGTGTCCTTTCCGCCGGTTTGAACGTCCTGCACCTTCATACCATCTGTGACGGCTTTTAACACAGACACGGCCACATGCTCGCCCGCATTCAGGCCGGAAAGCACCACCGCTCCACGGGAATCCAGATAGGCGACTTTAATCTGACGGATATAAAGTCGGCTTTCTTTTGGATCAATCGCCCAGACCATGTCCTGCTCCCGCAGGGCTGCCCGGGGAATCACGGCCGCATCCCGGACCTTGTGCCCGGTAATAGCCACTTCAACAAACTGGCCGGGCGCAAGGGGCGGAGTTGAAGCATATGGATCTTTTACGCGGATAACCACGCTGACCATACGGGTATCTTCGTTCACCTTGCCCTGAGCCCGGACCACCCGGCCGTTTCTCACAATTTTACGGCCTGCGGTCTCGGCCGTTACCGCAACCATGGAGCCTTCTTTTTGGTCCGTGGTAAATCCGGGAACATTAAACCACTCCAGTGCCCGGCTCTCCATGGGAACCACGATTTCCACGGCGGCGGTGGCATACACCGTGGCCAGGGCCTGTCCCGGGGCAACATACTGGCCCGTATCCACCTGCTCGCTGCTGACCCGGCAATCAAACGGGGCATAAATCCGGGTGCGCGCCAAATTCAGACGGGCTTTTTCAAGACCGGCGCGCTGGGCCTCGAGCTGGGCCCGGGCGGCCTCGAGCTGGGGTTTTTTGGCCACCAGGGGCGGAGGCGGGGTATCCGGGTGAAGGCTTTGCCATTCACTGACCGCCGCTGCGCTGTCTTCAACCGCACTCTGGTAATTGCTCTCAGCCTCCTGCAGTCCGGCCCGGGCCTGGGTGACGGCAATCTCATAATCCGCATCGTCGATGCGCAGCATGAGCTCACCTTTTTCAAAGCTTCCGCCGTTGACCAGATTCGGGGACACCTCCATGACCTTGCCGTTTACCTGGGGCACAATCTGCACCTCTGCCAGGGGACGGACGGTGCCTTCACCGGAGAGCGTCATGTCCAGATCCCCTATGGAAACCGGCACCGTGCGAACAATGGGCAGGGGAGGGTGCACCTCCTGTCTTGCCGGAGCCTGACGGACAGACTTGAGCAACAGGTATCCGGCCGCACCTGCGGCAATAATGGCCAGCGCCATCACTCCATGAACAATGATTCGGGTTTTTTGTTTCATGACTTTTGATAGCCTCGTAAAAAGTAAGTTTTTAGATGGCGCCGTAAAAAGTTCAAGATCAAGGCTTGCGCAATTTCGAAGAATGCAGCGTACTTATCCGTACGTGAAATTCTGAGAAATTGCGTATAACGCAGATATTGGACTTTTTACGGCGCCATCAAATTTATTGAATTTGGTCCCAGCCCCCGCCCAGGGCCCGGTGCAGTTCCACCCGGTTGCGAAAAATGGCGTATTGCGCCTCCACCAGGTCAAGCTGTGCCTGAAAATTGGCTTGTCGGGCATCGAGCACGTTGATATAGGAGACAAGACCTCGCTGGTAGCGATTTTCGGCCGAATCCAGGGTGGCCTGGGCTTCGAAAACAAGGCTTTGCAGCCGGCTGTGCTGTTCGATCAGCTGCTGACGAGATAAAAGTGCATCTTCCACTTCAGCCAAAGCATCAAGCACGGTTTTGGCCCAGGCCGCCTCCTGCTGTCGATACCGGGCCAGGGCCTCCTGCTCTGCAGCAGCCCGCCGGCCGGCATCAAACAAGGGCTGAAAGGCCCCGGCGGCGATCTGCCAAAGCTGGCTGGCCGGATCCAGCAGGGTGTCGAATTGATCACTGGTATAACCGAAACTGCCGGTAAGCGTTATCTGCGGCAGCCGTGCCGCCCTGGCCGCCCCGATGCGCGCGCAGGCCGCCTCAAGGGCGGCTTCGGCCTCCCGGATATCCGGCCGCTGCTCCAGCAATTGGGCGGGCAGGCCGGCGGGCACCGGGGGCAGGGATGGAAATTTCCCGGCAGGGCCTGGTTTCAGGATTTTTGGATCCGGATACCGCCCCTGCAAAACCGCCAGGGCGTGTGCAGCCTGGCCCCGGGCTCTGACCAAAGCCGGCACCCGGGACCGGGCCCGGGCAAGGGAACGCCTGATCTGGTGCACATCGAGAACCGAAACCAGGCCCCTTTCATAACGTCTTTCCACCAACTCCCGGTTTTGCTCGTAGGCCGCCACCAGATTCCGGGTCAGTTCGATCTGTTCCCGGAGGGATCGGATCTGCAGATAAAGGTTCACGGTTTCCGCCACCAGCGACTGCACCACTGTGCGGCGATTTTGCCCGGCAGCCAGCAAATCGGCCCGGGCCGCCTCGGATGCACGGGCCAGCCGCCCCCACAGATCCAGCTCAAAACTGGCAGGTATGGAAAGGGAATAAGAATCGGTCTCCACAGACACCCGCTGCCCGGAAAAAGGTTCCACGACATTTTGCTGCTGGCGGGAACGGCTGGCATTGAAATCCAGGGACGGATAGCGGTCCGCCCCAATCCGGGTCACGGTTGCCCGGGCCTCCATGACCCTGGCGGCAGCCCGGACAATGTCAGGATTGTGAAACACCACCTGCATAACCGCCTGGTTCAGATATGGATCATCAAAGGCCTCCCACCATCGGTGCAAATCCGCAGGTACCGCAGTTTGCTCGCCGGTATCCGACAAAAACCGCTCCGGCATATCCATGCCCGGATCAGGCCGGGTATAATCCGGTCCCACGCGCATGCACCCCGGGCCGCAAAGGCCGAAGACCAGCGCACTTGCCAGCAGGCATAAAAAAACCCGGTTCATTTACTTCTCCTGGTTTAAGGCCTGTATGCCGTTTAAACAAAAGGCCGTGATATGGGCCACCAGATCTGATTTAAAGTCCTGGTCGTATTCCCTGTGCAAAATTTCGGTTACCGCAGGCCGGGCCAGGAAAAAATACAGCACCACGCCCAGCATGCTCAGGATATAAATTTCCAGCTGCTCATCATTTACTTCCCGGCGCAGGCAGGGCCGGATCAGTTTTTTGACTTCCCGGATATAGGGCCGCATCACGTTTTCCACGATCATTCCCAGAGCCTGGCCGGGATCAGAAAGTTCCCGCTGCATGAGCTGGATGTGGTTGCGGCGCTCTTCGTCCGTCCAGGGCCCTTCCAAGAAGGCCCGGGCCATGGCCGCAATCACATCACTTAACCCGGGGTCCTGCAAACCGGCCAGTGCCGCGGCAAAGCCCTGCTGCAACCGCATGGCCCGGCTGGCCCACCGCTCCTGGAAAACGACCATGTAAAGGTTCTGCTTGCTGCCGAAATGATAATTCACCCCGGCCACGTTGCATTCTGCGGCAGCGGTGATCTCCCGGACGCTGGTCCCTGCAAAGCCTTTTTCAGCAAACAGCCGCTCTGCCTGGTCCAGCAGGCGTTTGCGGGTATTGTCTTCGATAGCCGTCATGGGCTTCTCCTGTTGCTCCGCCGACTGAATGCCGGCAGAAAATGATTTAAACATCTGTATAAAACAATCGTTTGAATGTCAAATAAAAAAACAGTAAGCCAGTCCTGCTGTTGATCCGCGGATTCCGGATCACCTGCCGCTGACCGGGAACAGCGGTAAAACGGAAACTCTGTTTACATCTGAGAAAATTCATATTAATTTATTCGATGGCACCGTAAAAGTTCAATATCTGCGTTACGCGCGATTTCTCAGAATTTCACGTACTGATAAGTACGCTGCATTCTTCGAAATCGCGCAAGCCTTGATCTTGAACTTTTTACGGCGCCATCTGAAAATCAACTTTTTACGAGCGCGTCTTGTTTGTTTTGGGAACAAATCAAAAATTCGGTTGGCCTGGCAGGCCCAAAGCCAGGGAAAGGACATGACAAATGCATTTTCTGGTCATCGGCGGAGACGCAGCAGGCATGAGTGCGGCCAGCCGCGCCAAAAGAAACCAGCCGGAGATAAATGTCACCGTGCTCGAAGAAACCATGGATGTTTCTTACAGCGCCTGCGGTATGCCCTATAACATTGCCGACCCGGACCGGGACATCGATGACCTGGTGGTGCGCCAGGCCCAGGTGTTCCGGGAAAAACAGGGTATTGATCTCAAAACCGGCTGCCGGGCCGAAGCCATTGACCCGGAGGCCAAAACCGTTCAGGCAAAGGACCACAACAGCCAAAAACAGCAGTTTTCCTATGACTACCTGCTGATTGCCACGGGCGCCTCGCCGGTCATGCCCGAGATCCCCGGAATCGATCAAAAAGGCGTATTGCCTTTAAAACGGCTGTCAGACGGCCGCAGCATCAAAGATTATCTGGCCGGCAACAGGACAGAATCGGCCATACTCGTGGGCATGGGCTATATCGGCCTGGAAATGGCAGAGGCCCTGAGCCTTCGGGGAATTCATGTAACCGGCGTGACCCGCGGTTTTATGCGAAACTATGACAGCAGTATTGCAGAAGTGGTTCAACAGACCCTGGCACAGCACAATGTGAATCTGTACCGGGACCAAAGAGTGGAAAAAATTGAAAAACGCGGATCTTCTCTGGCAGTGGTATGCAATGACCGGGACCTGGAGGCGGGCATGGTGCTCATGGGCCTTGGTGTTGCTCCCAACAGCCGGATTGCCGGGGATGCGGGCATCGCTTTGGGGCCAAAGCAGGCGATTTCAGTGAGCCGGAAAATGCAGACATCCAATCCTTTCATTTATTCCGCAGGTGACTGCGCGGATGCCTATCACGTGGTCAGCGGTCAAAAAACCTGGGTACCCCTGGCCCTGCTGGCCAACCGGGGGGGCTGGGCCGCGGCTGACAATATCTGCGGAAAGCCTGTGGAAGTTCAGGGGATTGCCGGATCCGCGGTGTTTAAAACCTTTGAGCTGGAAGTGGCCCGAACAGGGCTCAGCACCGGCGAAGCCGAGGCGGCCGGATTTGAACCGGCATCTGTGACCATTGACGCCCGGTCCCGGGCCCATGCCCACCCCGGGGCAGAATCCATCCGGGTTCACATGGTGGGGGACAAAAAATCCGGCCGGCTGCTGGGTGCCCAAATGGTGGGCAAAGAAGGCGTTGCCCACCGCATCAAGGCCCCGGCCGTGGCCCTGCATGCGCAGATGCGTGTTGAAGACTTCGGCCAGACCGATCTGCCTTATGCACCGCCTTTCAGCCCGGTGTGGGATCCCCTGCTGACCGCAGCCAACCAGTTGATGAAAAAACTTTAAAGCCGCAGGAAGCCTGAGCCGAACCATGAATTCATCCAGCCGCAGCGACTTTTCCTGCCCTCATGACCACTGTTTTTTTTCAGACAACCAGCAGGCCAACGAACGCAGAACCTGGATTGTCATCGGCCTGACCATCGTGACCATGGTGGCCGAGATTGTCTCGGGCATGGTGTTCGGATCCATGGCGCTTCTGGCTGACGGCTGGCACATGGCCAGCCATGCTTCTGCCATGGGGCTGACGGCAGCCGCTTATTTTTTTGCCAGAAAATACCGCAATGACCGGCGTTTTACCTTTGGCACGGGCAAGATCAACGACCTGGCCGGGTTTTCCAGCGCGCTTCTGCTGGCCATGATTGCCCTGCTCATGGCCTACGAATCGGTCCACCGGCTCCTGGACCCGGTGGCCATCCGTTTTAATGAAGCCATTGTGGTGGCGGTCCTCGGGCTTGTGGTAAACCTGGTCAGTGCATTTATTCTAAATGAAGACCATCATCACCGGCATGACCATGATCACGGGGCCGAATGCAGTCATCAACACCATGATCACAACCTGCGGGCGGCATACCTGCACGTGCTGGCCGATGCCCTGACTTCTGTTCTGGCCATTGTGGCCCTGACAATCGGCAAAATATGGGGCTGGGCGTTTCTGGACCCGGTTATGGGCATTGTGGGGGCCCTGGTCATCACCCGCTGGTCCGTTGGCCTGCTTGGCCAGACCGGCCGGGTGCTGCTGGATTACAACAATGACACCGGCCTGGCCGGACAGATCCGGGATCGCCTGGAAAACGGGACCGATACACAGGTCGAAGACCTGCATATCTGGCGAATCGGACCGGGCCATCACAGCGCCATCGTGGCCCTGCGCACCAGCCGTCATCAAACTCCTGAAGATTTCAAGCAGCAGCTTTGCAGTATTGCCTCTTTGTCCCATGTTACCGTGGAAATCAACCCGAAAGCAAATCAACCTTCCGGCACAGGAGAAAAAGACAGTCCATGATGATTACCCCGGAAACCATGATCGCATTTTTCTCGGCATCCGTGGTCCTGGCCCTTGCCCCGGGGCCGGACAACATTTTCGTGCTCACCCAGTCGGCCCTGCACGGCAGAGGGTCGGGCATATTTGTCACTCTGGGGCTCTGCACGGGCCTGGTGGGCCATACAACAGCCGTGGCCCTTGGCGTGGCCGTGATTTTCAAGGCCTCGGCGCTGGCCTTTACGGCCCTGAAGCTCGCGGGCGCGACCTACCTGCTCTATCTGGCCTGGATGAGCTTTGCCGCCGGGGCCGCAAAGCTGGAAAAAAACAGCCAGCCCCGGCTCAAGGGCAGGCATCTCTACGGCCGGGGCATTGTCATGAACCTGACCAATCCCAAGGTTTCCATCTTTTTTTTGGCGTTTCTGCCCCAGTTCGCTGATCCGGCGCAAGGACCGGTGAGTTTGCAGATCCTGATGCTGGGGCTTATCTTTATTGCGGCCACCGTACTGATTTTCGGCATGATCGCCCTGCTGGCCGGCGCCATCGGGGACTGGTTCGCCAGATCACCAAAGGCGCAGATATGGCTGAACCGGGTGGCGGGCACGGTGTTTGCCGCCCTTGCATTAAAGCTGATCACCACCCACCGGTAAGCATTTACGCAAGCCGGCACATGCCCATCAGGAGAATCAAACAATGGATAAATATGAATGCCCGTGCGGATATGTCTATGACCCGGCAGAGGGAGATCCTGAAAACGGTGTTTTGGCGGGAACAGCTTTTGACGATCTGCCGGACCAATGGGTATGTCCCAAGTGCGGGGCGGAAAAAGAGTTTTTCGAAAAACTCGATTAACTCCCCCCGTCCCTGTCAGGCGCTTCTGCAAAGGCGCTGGCGCCGTTTGTGCGCAGCAAGAACGTCCTTTCGGATCCGTATTGATTTGGGCGTGATTTCAACGAGTTCATCAGCGCGGATAAAATCGATGGCCCGCTCCACGGTCATGGGCTTGACCGGGGCGAGCACCAGAGACTCGTCCTTTCCCGAAGCGCGCATGTTGGTGAGCTTTTTTTCCTTGCACGGATTGACGTTGACATCCATTTCCCGGCTGTGTTCGCCGATCACCATGCCTTCGTAGAACGCGTCGCCGGGGCGGATAAACAGCTCGCCCCTGGGCTCCAGGTGAAACAGGGCATAAGTGACCGCAGTGCCCGGCCTGTCGGCCACAAGAGAGCCGGTCAGACGGGTGGGGAAATCGCCCCGGAAGGGTTCCCATCCGGCAAAATTGGCATTCATGATCCCGGTGCCCCGGGTGTCTGTGAGAAAGGTGTCCCTGTAGCCGATCAGCGCCCTTGCCGGCACTGAAAATTCCATTCGCACCTGGCCGGAACCGGTGTGTTCCAGGTGCACCATTTTGCCCTTGCGCGCAGAGAGTTTTTCCGTGACCAGGCCCAGATAGACTTCACTGCAGTCCACGTAAAGATGCTCAACAGGTTCGAGCTTCTGCCCGTTTTCATATTTGGTGATGACCTCGGGCCGGCCCACGCAGAATTCAAAGCCTTCGCGCCGCATGGTTTCAATCAAAATGGCCAACTGAAACTCCCCGCGGCCCATGACCACGAACCGGTCCCGCTCCCCGGTATCTTTGAGATCAATGGCCACGTTTAAAAGCGTTTCCTTTACAAGCCGCTGCCGGATTTTGGCAGACTGCACATATTTGCCCTCCCGGCCGGAAAAGGGTGAGTCGCTGGGCATAAACACCATGGAAATGGTGGGTTCGTCCACGTGCACCCGGGGCAGGGCCTCGGGCTGATCTCCGGCACAGAGGGTATCGCCGATGGCCACGTCCTCGATGCCCGATAAAATCACAATATCGCCGGCCCGGGCCGAATCCACCGGGCACAGGGCAGCGCCCTGATACACCTGCAGCCGGGAAACCTTCAGGGGCACCCGCGTGGCGGAATTTTTAACACATACCAGATGATCACCGGCCTTTACCTCGCCGTTTGTCACCCGGCCCACGGCCAGCCGGCCAAGGTAATCACTGTAGCCCAGGTCGGCCACAAGCATCTGGAAGGGTTTTTCCCGGTCGCAGGCCGGGGGCGGCACATGGCTGACAATGGTATCAAACAGGACATGCAGGTTATCGGCATCTTCATCCAGGCGCTGTTTGACAATCCCGTCTCTTCCCACAGCATAAAAATAAGGAAAATCAAGCTGCCGGTCATCAGCCCCCAGGTCAATGAAAAGATCATAAATTTCATTTAGCACCGCATCGGGCCGGGCATCCTTGCGATCAATCTTGTTGATCAGGACAATGACGGAAAGGCCGGCCTCAAGGGTTTTTCTCAAAACAAACCGGGTCTGGGGCAAGGGCCCCTCTGAGGCGTCCACGAGCAGAAGCGCGGCGTCGGCCATAATCAGGGCCCGTTCCACCTCCCCGCCGAAATCCGCATGCCCCGGGGTGTCGATCATATTAATGCGAACGCCCTGCCACATCACCGAACAGTTCTTGGCGGCAATGGTAATGCCCCGCTCCCGCTCCAGGTCCATGTTGTCCATGATGCGCTCGTCGGTCTCCTGGCCGTCGCGAAACAATCCGCTCTGCCGGAACATGGCATCCACAAGGGTGGTTTTGCCATGATCCACGTGTGCGATAATGGCAATGTTTCTGATTTGATTTTCAGTGTTGGTCTCTGACAATTGGCGCCTTTCTTTGAATTTTATGCAAAATTGAGCGCCCGGCCGGCAATTATGCGCCGGGCAAGGGGCAATATAGACATCTTTTGGATAAACACAAGGATTTTCTCTGTGACCCAAAAAAACCGGTGTTCAAAAACTCGACAGAAACCGAAAAAGCTTCTAGGTAACTTCAAAAAAGTGGCTGTTAGTGCTTGATGGCACCGTAAAAAGTCTGATTTCAGATGGCGCCGTAAAAAGTTCAAAATCAAGGCTTGCGCAATTTCGAAGAATGCAGCGTAGTTAGCCGTACGTGAAATTCTGAGAAATTGCGCGTAACTCAGATATTGGACTTTTTACGGCGCCATCAGTGCTTGGTTCTATAATTTTCGCATGATACCGACCCGGTGGAGGGTTGGTCCCTGCTGGCCGCTTGCGCGCTCAATGCGACTCGCAAACCACCCCCGGGCCGGCATCATGGCCGACAGTGTGCAAAGTTTCACACCAAGGGATCCGGAGCAACACATCTAAGTCTTCGAAGTAACTTCAGGAAAAGTTACTGCATAGCCCGGTCCCGGGCGGCGGCCCGAGTGAAACGCTTCCAAGGAAGCCCAAGGGCGGGGTCGGTTTTTGAAGCGACATTGAGCGTTTACGGAAAAATTCAGCCAATACCGAAGCTAAAAAATTTCAAACTGTTTGAGGCCGACAGGCCGAGTTTTTGAAATTTTAAGCGAAGGTATTGGCTGAATCCGTAAACGGTCAGGAGCGAAACAACCGACCCCGCCCTTGGGCTTCCTTCCTGACAAATATCGCACAGTGTAAGAAGGTTTTACAAAGCCATTCAAAGCTGCTGTCAATTTTCTTGTTTGCCGGAGCAGGGGCTGATAAGATATACAGGTTTACAAATTTTCAAACAATTTTGTAGTGCAGGGAAATAACATTATGGAATTTTACAAATATCACGGACTGGGAAACGACTATATTGTTATTGAACCCGCACAGGCCGAAAACGGTCTTGAGCCCGGAGCCATCCGCCGCATCTGCCACCGCCAGTGCGGGCTCGGCGCTGACGGGATTCTGCTGGGTCCGTTTTTTGAGGATAACGGGGCCTTCGGGGTCCGCATTTTCAACCCGGACGGCAGCGAGGCGGAAAAAAGCGGAAACGGACTGCGCATTTTCGCCGGATATCTTTATGACCGGGACCGGGTGGCGGACAAGGCCTTTGCCATCAACACCATGGGCGGGCCGGTCACAGCACAGGTCAGTGACGCCGGACACATGATTTCAGTGGAAATGGGTCAGGTGAGCTTTACCAGCACGCAGATTCCTGTAACCGGCAGTCGGCGGGAAGTCATCAATGAATCCATGGTCATCTGCGGCCAGAGCCTCAAATTTTGCGCCGCCACCATTGGAAACCCCCACTGCGTAATTGTCAGCGACGAAATCTCCATGGAACAAACCCGCCGGCTGGGACCGGTGATCGAAACCCACGAGATGTTTCCCAACCGCACAAACGTCCAGTTTGCAAAAATCCTGGACCGCGCCAACCTGGCCATTGAAATCTGGGAGCGGGGCGCGGGCTACACCCTGGCATCCGGCTCCAGCGCTTCGGCGGCCGCGGCCGTGGCCCGCCGGCTGGGATTGTGTGATGCCAAGATCAGCGTTCACATGCCCGGGGGTCAATTGCAAATCCGCATGGATGAACATTATCATATCCATATGAGCGGTCCTGTGGTCCGGGTCGCCCGGGGACAGATCCACCGGGAAGTCCTGGATCAGCCGGCCATTGCCGATCTTTTTTAATCATTTGTCATCTTTGCCGGACCCGATACCATGACCAAGGAATTTTTTACCGCCACACCGGTTCAACAGGTTTTTGACCGCATTTTTGAATTTGCCCCTGTGGGCACGGAAAAACTGCCCACAGCCGAGACCTGCGGCCGGATCCTGGCCACAGATGTTGTTGCACAAACCCATCTGCCCGGCTTTTCCAGATCCACAATGGACGGATATGCCGTTCGGGCTGCAGCCACCTTTGGCGCGTCTGAATCCAGCCCGGCGTACCTGGAGATCATCGACAACATCCACATGGGCATGGCCGCGCAAACCCCCGTGGGCCACGGCCAGGCCGCGGGCATTGCCACAGGCGGTATGCTGCCCGAGGGCGCAGATGCCGTGGTCATGCTCGAACACGCGGCCAAACTCGATGAAACCGCCCTTGAGGTCTATAAAAGCGTGGCCCCGGGCGCCAATGTGGTGGCCGCAGACGAGGACGTGGCCGCCGGCCAGAAGATGCTTGCCGCCGGCAGCCGTATCCGCCCCCAGGAAATGGGCCTGATGGCCGCCCTGGGAATGGAAACCATCCGGGTTTTCAAAAAACCCGTAATCGGCATTATCTCCACGGGCGACGAACTCGTGGAAATCGGCCAGACCCCGGGGCCCGGTCAAATCCGGGATGTCAACACTTACTGCCTTGCCGGATGTGTGGCCCAGGCCGGCGGCATTGCCCGGACACACGGCATTGTTGCCGACCGGTTTGAGGCCCTGCACAGCACCTGCACCCGGGCTCTTGCGGAAACCGACATGCTTTTGATATCCGGTGGCAGTTCCGTGGGAACCCGGGACCTGACCCTGGAGGTGATTGAATCGCTACCTGATTCTCAAATCCTGTTCCATGGCATTCCCATCCGTCCGGGAAAACCCACAATCCTGGCAAAAACCGGCCAAAAGGCCCTTTGGGGGCTGCCCGGACAGATTGCTTCGGCCATGGTGGTCTTTGACCGGATCGTGGCCCGGTTTGTTGGACACATCAGCGGCAATGCATTATTTTATCGACAGCACGACCGGATCACGGCCGAGCTCACGCGCAACCTGTCATCCGTGCAGGGCCGCACCGATTACGTAAGGGCCCGGATCGTGGAAGACCAGGGCCGGTTTTACGCCGAACCCATTCTTGGACCTTCAGGCCTGATCCGCACCCTGGTGGAGGCAGACGGGCTCATTGAAATCGATATGAACACCGAGGGGCTGGAAAAAGGCGAAACCGTATTTGTGACACTTCTCCGGTAAATCCGCCGTTTTTGAGCCGCTATCCAAAAGAGGGAAAAAATGAGCAGCAGCCGCAATATCTACCTTAAAATGAAAACCCTCCGGGAAGCCCGGGATCTGCTGTCTGACCGGTTTGATCTCCGGCCGGCCGACCGTGGCGAGACCGTGGCCGTCACAAAGGCTGCGGGGCGGATCCTTGCCCAACCGGTCTATGCCCGGCTTTCGTCTCCGGGTTTTCATGCAGCGGCCATGGACGGCGCGGCCGTCAAGGCAGAGGCCACCTTCGGGGCAACAGAGGCCAAGCCCAAAATCCTTGAGACCGGCACCCAAGCCGTGTTTGTCAACACCGGCCACATAATGCCCGCAGATACAAACGCGGTGATCATGATCGAAGACATCCAGATCATTGACGAAAACCGCATCCAAATCGAGACCCCGGCCTTTCCCTGGCAGCATGTGCGCCGCATGGGAGAAGACATCGTGGCCACCGAGCTTCTTTTTCCCCGCCACCACCGCATCACCGCCTATTGCATCGGCGCCCTGCTGGCCGGCGGCATCACGGAAGTTTCGGTTCTGGCCAAACCGTGCCTGTTTCTGCTGCCCACCGGCCCGGAGCTGGTGGATCACCGGCAGATGCCGGAAACGCTTGCCCCGGGCCGGGTAATCGAATCCAACTCCCATGTACTGGGCCAGATGGCAAAGGAGCTGGGAGCGCAATACATCCGCCACGACATCGTGACCGACGATTTCGCACAGATCTCCCAAACGGTTTCTGAGGCGGCGCAAGACCCGGAAATGGACATGGTCCTGATCATGGGCGGATCATCTTCCGGCAGCGAGGATTTTGCCCGGCAGGTGATTGAATCGCTGGGAGAAGTCCATGTCCACGGAGTGGCCATGATGCCCGGAAAACCCGTTGTGATCGGTGAGATAAACAACAAGCCCGCCTTTGGCATTCCCGGATACCCGGTGTCTGCCATCATGGCCTTTGAACAGTTTGTAACCCCCCTGATCTGCGCCATGCTGGGCCGGGCCGAACCCGAGTCCGAAACCATCCATGTGCAGCCCACCCGCAAAATTGCCGGCAGGCTCGGCATGGAACAATTTGTGCGGGTCAAGCTCGGAAAAGTGGGCCCCAACATCGTGGCCACTCCCCTGCCCCGGGGCGCCGGAACCATCACCAGCATCACCGAAGCCCACGGCATCATCCGAATTGACGCGGACAAGGAGGGCATCCGGGAAGATGATACCGTTTCCGCCAGGCTTTTAAAGGACCGCAGATCCATTGAGGACACCATCGTGGCCGTGGGCAGCCATGACAATGCCATAGACGTGCTGGCCGATCTGCTGCGGGCCGAAAGCAGCCGCTACAGCCTGTCATCGAGCCATGTGGGCTCCATGGGCGGACTCATGGCGGTAAAAAAGGGCCTGTGTCATTTTGCCGGCACCCACCTGCTCGACACCCATGACGGCACCTACAATATTTCCTATATTAAAAAATTTCTGCCGGATGTGCCCGTACGCCTGGTGCGCCTGGCAGAGCGGGAGCAGGGTCTGATCGTGGCACCCGGCAATCCCGGAAAACTATCGGCAATCAGGGATCTGGCAAGAGATGATGTGGTGTTTATCAACCGCCAGTCCGGCTCCGGCACCCGGGTGCTGCTGGACTTTCATCTCAGGGGTGCGGGCGTGGATCCGGCCGTGATCACCGGATATGAAAACGAGGAATTCACACACATGGCCGTGGCCGTGGCCGTGCTCGGCGGTGCAGCAGACGCGGGCCTGGGTATTCGGGCCGCAGCCAGGGCCCTGGACCTGGATTTTATCCCGGTGGCCACGGAATCCTATGAACTGGTGATCCCGGAGGCCTTTGCCGAATCCGGAAGAATCCGGCTGCTTACGGAAATGATCGGCTCTGAACAGTTTATTGAACGGCTCCATGCCATGGGCGGCTATCACACGCAAAACACCGGCCGTGTGGTGTGGAAAAGTCACCAATAGCCATTGCAGGCCGCTTATGCCCTACGAAGTCATCGATCATACAGCCGATACCGGCATCCGGGTGTGGGCCCCGACTTTGCCGGACCTGTTTGCCGAGGCATGCCGGGCATTGTTTGAACAGATCACGGATTTAAGGCAGATAACAGAAACGCACGCGCAAACCATTTGCGTTGACGGCATTGACCAAACCGATCTGCTCATCAACTGGCTCCGGGCCTGCCTGCTGGAGTGGACCGCAAACCAGGGCATGATTCAGTCCGCAAAGATTGTCGAAATCCGGGATACATGGCTGGAGGCCCGGGTTTTTGTCCGGGCCTTTGATCCGCAAAAGCATCCGGTATTTGCAGACATCAAGGCAGTGACCTATCACAGCGCTAACCTGTCACCAACATCTGACGGCTGGCAGGGTCAAATAATTTTCGATGTATAGGAAAACCCGGCCATGGAACTGATACAAACAGACGCTTACACATGGGAGATTCCCAAAACCGGCGACATGAACGTGCCCGCCCGGATCTATGCCAGTGACGCGATCATGGAGGCGGTCAAAAAGGAGGAGACCTTCCGGCAGCTTGTCAACGTGGCCAGTCTTCCGGGCATTGTGGGCCGGGCCATGGCCATGCCCGACATCCACTGGGGATACGGGTTTCCCATCGGCGGGGTGGCCGCCTTTGACATGGATTCCGGGGTGATATCCCCGGGCGGGGTGGGCTATGACATCAACTGCGGGGTGCGGCTTGCGGCCCTGGGCCTTGAGGAAAAGGAAATCCGGCCGCATCTGGAAAACCTCGTTGTTGCCCTGCAAAAACACATCCCCTCCGGAGTTGGCTCCACCGGCACGGTAAAGCTTTCTTTGGCGGATCTGAAAAAAGTCATGAAAAAAGGCAGCCCGTGGGCCCTCTCCCAAGGCTATGGCCGGGACACGGACACCGGACGTACCGAGGAAGGCGGCTGCATGAAAAACGCCGATCCCGCAGATGTCAGCGACCGGGCCATGGACCGGGGCAAAAACCAGCTTGGCACCCTGGGTTCGGGCAACCACTTCATGGAAATCGGGGTGGTGGACACCATTTATGACCCGGCGGCCGCCCGGGTATTCGGCCTGGCCGAAAAACAGGTGACCCTGCTGATCCACACGGGCTCCCGGGGCCTGGGCCATCAGATCTGCGATGACTTTCTTGCGCTGATGACCAAAAAAGTGCACAAATCCGGCATTGCCCTGCCTGACCGGCAGCTGGCCTGCATGCCGGTCCAGTCTGCAGAGGGACAGGCCTATTACCGGGCCATGGCGTGCGCGGCCAACTTTGCCTGGGCCAACCGCCAAATCCTGCTGCACATGGCAGAAACGGTGTTGATGCACACCCTGGGCATCAGCCCCCGGGATCTGGGAATGCGGATGGTCTATGACGTGTGCCACAATATCGCCAAAACCGAAACCCATGTTATCAACGGGGAAAAACGCAAAGTCTGCGTTCACCGCAAAGGTGCCACCCGTGCCTTTGGCCCGGGCCATGCCGGCCTGGACCCGGCCTTCCGGGAGACGGGCCAGCCCATTTTGATCCCCGGGGACATGGGCACGGCTTCTTATGTGCTGGCCGGCACCCAAAAGGCAATGGAAGAAACATTTGGCTCCACCTGCCACGGCGCAGGCCGGGTCATGAGCCGAAAGGCTGCCAAAAAGGCGGCAAAGGGCCGATTTCTGCAGCAGGAAATGGAGAAAAAGGGCGTTTTCGTCCGGGCGGCGGGCCGGGGCACCATGGCCGAGGAAATGCCCGAAGCCTACAAGGACGTCACCGAGGTGGTCAACGTGGTGCACGGCTCCGGGATATCCAAAAAAGTGGCCAAACTCCGGCCCATTGCCGTAATCAAGGGATAGACAACACCAGAAATCACAAAAAACAGGAGGAAAAACGGCTGTGAATCCAGCTATTTTCAGGGAATACGACATCCGGGCGATCGCGGACAAGGATATAACCGACCATGAGGTTTACCTGCTGGGCCGGGCCATGGGCACTTACATGGCCGGCCACGGATGCACCACATTGAGCGTGGGCCGGGACTGCCGGCTGACCGCGGAGCGCTGGGCCGACCACCTGATCCGGGGCCTGACCGAATCGGGCTGCGATGTCATCGACATCGGGGTCTGCCCCACACCGGTACTTTATTTTTCCATCTGGCACCTGCAGACCCACGGCGGCATCATGGTGACAGCCAGTCACAACCCACCGGAATACAACGGATTTAAGATCTGCAAGGGTACGGACTCGGTGCATGGAAAAGAGATCGGCACAATTGGCCAAATCGCGGAAAAAGGCGAATTTCAGACCGGACAGGGACACGTGACCAAAGCCGACGCCATCACTCCTTATCAGGACTACATCCGGGACAATGTCAGCATCAAAAGACAGCTGCGGGTGGGCATTGACGCAGGCAACGGCACTGCCGGCGTTGTTGCCGTGCCCCTGCTCAAGTCCCTGGGGTGCAAGGTTTATGATCTTTATTGCGACATGGATGGCCGGTTTCCCAATCACGAGGCCGATCCCACGGTAATGGAAAACCTGACCGATCTCATCGCCCTGGTGCGGGCCAAAAGCCTGGATCTGGGCATCGGCTATGACGGAGACGGCGACCGCATCGGAGTGGTGGACCAAAACGGCCGGGTGATTTACGGAGATCAGCTCATGATCATTTTTGCCAGGGAGATTTTGTCCCGAAAGCCCGGGGCTGCGTTCATATCCGAGGTCAAGTGCTCCAAGACCATGTATGACGATATTGAACGCCACGGGGGCCGGGCCGTGATGTGGAAAACCGGCCATTCCCTGATCAAGGAAAAGATGAAGGCGGAAAAAGCTGAGCTGGCCGGGGAAATGAGCGGGCACATGTTTTTTGCTGACCGGTATTTCGGCTTTGATGACGCGATTTATGCCTCATGCCGGTTAATTGAGATTCTTTCGGAAACCGGCGCCACCATTGACGATCTGTTAAAAGATGTCCCGGAAACCGTGAGCACCCCGGAAATCCGGGTGGACTGCGGCGATGAGCTAAAGTTTAACGTGGTGGAGCGGGCCCGGCAGCTTTTGGCGGATCAGTATCAGGTCATTGACATTGACGGAGTGAGAATTGTATTTGACGACGGATGGGGGCTTGTGCGCGCATCCAACACCCAGCCGGCCCTGGTCATGCGCTTTGAAGCCCTGTCGCAAAACCGCCTGGATGCAATCCGAAACACCGTGGAAAGCACCATTTCCCGGGTACAGAATGAAATCCGGGCATAACCGCAGCTGTGGCCCGGCATGGAAGGGCTTAACCCGGTTTCGGTCAAAAGTTCTTTGGATATCCGGAAATGCACTGGATTTCCGCTGCATTTTCAGATAACCAGAGAAAAAACCGCATTGAATCGGCAACTGAATCAAAACATAACCGGAGACTGTGGAGGTTTGTGAATGAAGGTACTTGTCAGCGACAATCTGGGTGAAGCCGGAATTGAAATATTGAAGGCAGCCGGGCTGGATGTGGATGTGAAAACCGGGCTTTCGCCCGAAGAACTCAAGGCTGAGATCGGGCCTTATCACGCCCTGGTAATCCGCAGCGCCACCCGGGTGACCGATGAACTGCTGGAAGCTGCGGAAAACCTGAAAGTGGTTGGTCGGGCCGGTATCGGCCTGGATAACGTGGACATCCCGGCAGCCACCCGCAGGGGCGTGGTGATCATGAACACCCCGGGCGGCAACGTGGTGACAACAGCCGAGCACGCCATTTCCATGATGCTTTCTTTGAGCCGCAATATCGCCCAGGGAACCGCCTCGCTAAAAACGGGCCGGTGGGACAAAAAAAAACTCATGGGCCGGGAAATCTACAACAAGACCCTGGGTGTGATCGGTTTTGGCAAGATCGGTTCCGTGGTTGCAGACCGGGCCCGGGGCCTGAAAATGAAAGTTTTGGTCTATGATCCGGTGGTCCAGGACGAGACAATAGAAAAACAGGGATTCGAATCCGTCCGCATAGATGAGCTTTACACCAGGGCCGATTACATCACCATTCATGTGCCCAAAAACAAGGACACGGCCAACATGATCAATGCAGAGGCCCTGGCAAAAATGAAGGACGGGGTCATGCTCATTAACTGCGCCCGCGGCGGAATTGTGGATGAAGAAGCCCTGTATGAAGCGCTTGAATCCGGCAAGGTGGCCGGGGCGGCCCTGGACGTGTTTGCCCAGGAACCCCCGCCGGCAGACCTGCGGCTGCTGCAGTCCGAAAAAGTGATCCTGACGCCGCACCTGGGGGCCTCCACATTTGAAGCCCAGACCAATGTGGCCGTGGCCGTTGCCAACCAGATCGTGGAATATTTAACGCACAACAACGTGGTCAATGCGGTCAACGTGCCCTCCATTTCCGGTCAGGCCCTGGAGCAGCTCGGACCGTTTATCCGCCTGGCAGAAAAAATGGGCATGCTCCATGCCCAGTTCATGACCGAACAGTTAAAGGAAATCAACATTCTCTACAACGGCGATTTTTTCGGATATGATCTGATGCCGGTGACCTCCGCCTTTATCCAGGGACTGCTGAGCTACCGGCTGGGTGCCGAGGTCAATGCCGTCAATGCCCACTACATTGCCAAGGAGCGGGGCATTAAAATCACCGAATCCAGTTCCCCGGAAACCACGGATTTTCTGCACATGATCACCACCAAAATCACAGGGCCGGAAAAAACCCTGACTGTAGCCGGAACGGTTTTCGGCAAAAGCGACCCCCGTATTGTCCGCATTGATGATTTCCGTATTGAAATCATCCCCAAAGGGCATCTCGCCCTGATCCACAACCTGGACGAACCCGGGGCCATCGGCAGTATCGGAACCACCCTGGGCGATCACGGCATCAATATCTCCAGGATGCAGGTGGGGCTTGAAGAAGGCGGCGAGCACAATATTATTCTGCTGCGAACCGACACGCCCATTTCGCAAAACGTGGTTGACGCGCTCATGGCCCTGCCCAAGGTCATATCGGTCAGAACAATGGAACTATAAATTCAAAAGGGAGAAAACCGGAGATGGTACAACAAGACAAAGGAAGCGATCCAAATCTGCATTCCGGATCTGTCATGCCGGAGATCAACTTCATTACCTTTCTTTTGTCGTTAAATTCCTCGGCCCTGGTTCATCTGGGTCAGCAAGCGGATCCCACCAGCGGGGCCACGGCCAAAAACCTGCCCGTGGCCAAGCAAACCATTGACGTGATTGCCCTGCTGGAGGAAAAAACCCGGGGCAACCTCACAGACGAGGAAAAGCGGTTATTGACAAACGTCCTGTATGAATTACGTTTGTTGTATGTAAAAGAAACCGGGGGTGAATAGCGGATTGCCGGAAATGCCGACAACCCGCAAGCACGTTAACAAGGAGGCAAGGCGAGTATGGGACTGCAACTGAAACCGACCGGATGGCTCACTGTAATCATAACCGTAACCGCTTTGACGGCTGCCGGGTTTTTTATGATGCCCCGGCCTCATGCCACATCTGCTGCCGGCAACCAGCCTGAGCAGCAAACCATGGTACCCGCCAATTTCACTCAACTGGCGGAACAGGCAGGACCGGCAGTGGTCAATATCCGCACCGTCAAGACCATTGATAACGGCGGACAGGTTTTCCGGCATTTCTTCGGTCCTCAGGGGCCCAACCAGGGCAGCCCGTTTGACGAATTTTTCGATCGTTTCTTCGACCAGAAGGATCCTCGCGAATTCAAGCAAAGAAGCCTGGGCTCCGGCTTTATCCTGGACCGGCAGGGCCATATTGTCACCAACAACCATGTGATCGAAAATGCCGATCAGATCCAGGTAAAGCTTAAAAACGGAAATGAGTATGATGCTGAAATCATCGGCACTGACCCCAACACGGATCTGGCGCTGATCAAAATCGAGGCGGATGAAAAACTGCCCTCCCTTGAGCTGGGCGATTCCAGCGACATGAAAATCGGTCAGTGGGTGGTGGCCATCGGCAATCCCTTCGGCCTGGAGCACACGGTAACCGCCGGTATTGTCAGCGCCAAGGGAAGGGTCATCGGAGCCGGCCCATATGACGATTTCATTCAGACAGACGCCTCCATTAACCCGGGAAACAGCGGCGGGCCGCTGCTGAACATGAACGGCGAGGTCATCGGCATTAACACCGCCATTGTGGCCGGGGGCAAGGGAATCGGCTTTGCCATTCCCTCGGGCCTTGCCAAAAATATCATCACCGAACTCAAAGAAAGCGGTGAAGTGACCCGGGGATGGCTCGGCGTTGCCATCCAGGAACTCAATGACGAATTGAAGCAATATTATGATGTCAACCAGGGCGTTATGATCACCCAGGTTTTCAAGGGCGATCCGGCGGACAAAGCCGGTATCAAACCAAATGATATCATCACCGCAGTCAACGGCAAGGACGTTGACTCGCCCAGGGAGCTCTCCCGGCGCATTGCCGCGATCAAACCCGGGCAAAAGGCAGAAATTAAACTCATCCGTGAAGGCAAAACCCGGACATTTAATGTTGAATTGACCAAGCGGGAAGAAGAAAAACTCGCTGACCGCAGCCGGGGCCAGACTCCCGGAAATACCCAGGAAGCGGAACTGGGCCTTGATGTCACGGATTTGAATCAGGAAATGGCCAGGCAATTAAAGCTTGAAGAAATCCGGGGTGTTATCGTTACCCAGGTGGCCCGGGACAGCAAGGCGGCCGAAGCCGGATTTCAAAAGGGCGATATCATCCGTGAAATCAATCATGAAAAAATCGGTTCAGTCACGGATTTTAGAAAAATAATTCAGGATGCGGAATCCGGGCAAACCCTGTCATTTTACGTGCTGCGGCCCAGGCAGGGCATTACTGTTATCAAGCTGACCAAATAATTTTGTCCCGTGGAAATCCAGGCTCCGGCAAAAATCAACTTGTTCCTGGATGTCCTTGGCAAACGAACAGACGGGTATCATGAACTCCGATCCCTGATGTGCCCCATCGGGATTCATGATACCGTCCGTTTGTCATGTGATCCCGCAGCCACTTCCGGAGACATCACGGTTACATGCCCCCATCCGCTTGTGCCTTCAGGCCGGGCCAACCTGGCCTGGGCGGCGGCAGCCGCCTTTTTTGCAGAAACCGGCTTTTCTGCCGAAACGGTGGTTTCCATTGACAAACACATCCCCGTGGGTGCCGGCCTGGGCGGTGGCAGCAGCGATGCGGCAGCCGTTCTCAACGGGCTGAACCGCTTGTTTGAAAATCCACTCCCCGCCGACAGGCTCATGATGCTTGGGCTCAGACTCGGAGCGGATGTACCGTTTTTCATATACGGCCGGCCGGCCGTTGCTGCCGGCATTGGCGAAAAACTTTCCCCCTTTTCCGGCCTGCCCCGATTCAACCTGGTGCTGATCTATCCCGGATGCCCCGTATCCACTGCCGAAGTCTATAAAAAATTGAATTTGGCATTGACAAAAAACAAAAAAATACATACAAAATTTACTTTCGAATCAGGCTGGAAAGCCGATTTCGCAAGGCAGCTTTACAATGCGCTTGAACCGCCGGCCATGAAACTTTGTCAGGAAATCAGTCAGGCCAAACAGGCGCTTATGGATTGCGGGGCGCTAAAGTCGTTGATGAGCGGCAGCGGATCTTCGGTTTTCGGCCTTTTTTCAGATGACCAGCAGGCCCGGCAGGCTTTTGATCGCTTATCTGCCCGGCGGGGCACATGGCAGGTGTTTGAAACCAGCCTGATTTGCTGACACTGATTCTGCGGGGCGAGAAAAGTAAACCACCGGTTGCTGGGGCGTAGTCAAGCGGTAAGACACAGGATTTTGGTTCCTGCATTCGGAGGTTCGAATCCTCCCGCCCCAGCCATTTCACAATCGGTTTCACCAGTAAAGTTCAACCCCGGGAAAGGGGAAGGGAAAGTGGAAAACAACGGATATATCATTTTTTCCGGCCTATCCAATCCGCAATTGGCAGAGTCTGTCTGCAATTATTTAAACCAGCCCCTGGGCAATGCCAAGGTAAAGCGCTTCAGCGACGGTGAAGTCCAGATCGAAATCGATGACAATGTCCGGGCAAAGGACGTGTTTGTAATGCAGTCCACCTGTTATCCGGTCAATGATCACCTGGTGGAACTTTTACTGATGATCGACGCGTTCAAGCGCTCATCAGCCAGGCGCATCACTGCGGTGATCCCTTATTTCGGCTATGCCCGCCAGGACAAAAAAGTGGCCCCCAGGGTGCCCATCAGCGCCAAACTGGTGGCCGACCTGCTGACCCGGGCCGGCGCCAACCGGGTGATCACCATGGATCTGCATGCCGGCCAGATCCAGGGCTTTTTTGACATTCCCGTGGACAATTTGTTTGCCGCCCCTGTGCTGATCAACCATATGCGCAGGCAATTTTCCGAAGACCTGGTGATCGTCTCACCGGATGCCGGCGGCGTGGAAAGGGCAAGGGCATTTGCCAAGCGATTAAACGCCGGCCTGGCCATCATTGACAAGCGACGTTCCGCCCCCAACCAGGCCAAGGCCATGGCAGTCATCGGAAACGTGGAAGGCAAAAAGGCCCTTATCCTCGACGACATGGCCGATACTGCCGGCACCCTGACCGAGGCGGCCAACGCGATTTCGGCCAACGGTGCCAAAGAAGTTCATGCCTGCTGTACGCATGCGGTTCTCTCCGGGCCGGCGATCGACCGGATCAACGCCTCAAGTTTAAAATCCATGGTGGTCACAGACACAATCCCGTTGTCGGGAAAACCCAAAACATGCGACAAGATCACCGTGCTCAGCATTGCCGAATTGTTTGGCGAGGCCATTTACCGAAGCCACACCGGCGATTCCGTGACATCTTTGTTCGTTTGATCAAATATGCTGCATAAGACATTTATTTGGAGGATACATTTTGGATATCATCAAGCTAAACGCGCAACCCCGACAGGAAACCGGCAAAGGCGCAGCCCGGAGCCTGCGGCGCGCAGGCCGTATTCCGGCGGTGCTCTACGGGGCCAACATTGATAGCCGGCCCCTGTCGGTCAGCATCCGTGAACTTGAACGGATGTTTAACAACCCCCAGTTTACCCGGGGCCTGATCAACCTTGCTGTTGAAGACAGCGGAAACCGTCGTCAGACTGTCATGATCAAGGAATTCCAGCGCGATCCGGTCAAGGATCATTACCTCCACATTGATTTTTATGAAATCAAGATGGACCAGAAAATTTCTGTGATGGTGCCTGTGACCACCACGGGCACATCCAACGGTGTGGAGGAAGGCGGCATTCTGCAGATCATCCGCAGAGAGCTGGAAGTCTATTGTCTGCCGGCCAATATTCCGGAACAGATTGAAATCGATATTACCCCGCTTGAAATGGGAGACTCGGTTCATGTCAGCGAGGTACCGCTTCCGGAAAACGTGGAAATTCCCTATGAAGTCGATTTCACGATCCTGACCGTGGTCAGCCCGAAGATGGAGGAGCCCGAGGAAGAGGTTCTGGAAGAAGAAGGTGCTGAAGAAGGCGAAGAGGCTGCCGAGGGTGAAGCCGAAGAAGCCGGTTCCGGAGAAGAGGCCGAAGAATAACTGTGCAGACCGGAGGATGGCTGATTGCCGGTTTGGGCAACCCGGGACCTGCATATGCCCGCACCCGGCACAATGTGGGTTTCCGTGCAGCCGAAAATGCAGCCACGCGGTGCCGCATTGCCATGGACCAGAACAAATTCAAGGTTTTCTTTGGCCGCGGACGGCGGGGCAGCAAAGAGATAATCATCGCCCAGCCCCTGGATTATATGAACCGAAGCGGGCCTCCGCTTCGGCGGATTGCGGATTATTTCGGCATAGAAACCCGGCAGATACTGGTCATACATGATGATCTGGATATAGAAAAAGGACAAATAAAATTCAAAGAGAAAGGAGGTCACGGAGGGCACAACGGCATTAAATCGATCATGGAAGCCTTTTCGTCAGGAGGTTTTCCAAGGCTTCGAATCGGCATCGGACGACCTGCTGCGCCGATGGATGTCACAGGCTGGGTGCTGGGCAAATTCACTGCCGAAGAGCAGCGCTTTTTCAGCCCTGTGATTGAAAGCGCAGGCCTTGCCGTGCTAACAATGATCGATGAGGGATTGCCGGTTGCAATGAATCGTTTCAATCAAAAGCAGGTTCTCTAGGTGTCTGATTTTTTTAACCTAAAATTTTAGGGAGGTAGGCATGGAAGTTATTATGGAAAACATTCCGCTAACTTGTACCTTAATCGGTGCACTCGGGATTATTTATTCCCTGATTGTGGCCGGCATGATCAAAACCGCTCCCACAGGGACGGAAAAAATGGTGGAAATCGCAAACGCCATTCAGGAAGGCGCAATCGCCTACCTGAACCGTCAGCTCAAGACCATTGTGATCGTGGGCATCGCGATTTTTATCATTATCTTTTTCAGTCTCGGCGCCACCACTGCGGTGGGTTTTGCGGTGGGTGCCGTGGCCTCTTACCTGGCCGGCTACATCGGCATGCGGGTATCGGTTCTGGCCAATATCCGCACGGCTGAAGCCGCCAAGAGCGGTCTTTCTGCTGGCCTGAAAATGGCCTTTCGCGGCGGTTCCGTGACAGGTATGCTGGTTGCCGGTCTTGCCCTGACCGCCATCGCCGGTTTTTACACAGTTGTTGAAGACGTGGTGCCCCTGGTGGCACTGGGTTTTGGCGGCAGTCTGATTTCCATCTTTGCCCGTCTCGGCGGCGGCATCTTTACCAAGGGTGCTGACGTGGGTGCGGACCTGGTGGGCAAGGTCGAAGCCGGTATTCCCGAAGACGACCCGAGAAACCCGGCAACCATTGCCGATAATGTGGGCGACAACGTCGGCGACTGCGCCGGCATGGCCGCAGACCTTTTTGAAACCTATGCGGTCACTGTTGTGGCAGCCATGCTGCTGGGCCACCTGTTTTTCCCCGAAGAGCCAATGGCTGTTCATTACCCCATGATTCTCGGCGCCATCTCCATTGTCGCCTCCATTATTGCCACCCTTTTTGTGCGCCTGGGCAAAAATGAATACATCATGGGCGCCCTGTACAAGGGAATGTTTGGCGCAGCCATTCTGGCCGCCATCGCATTTTACATTTTTACCGTCAACATGGTTGACACAATCGGGGGCATTCCGGGGATCAACCTGTTTTACGCATCCCTGGTGGGTCTTGTGCTCACAGTTGTCATCGTTATTATTACCGAGTATTATACCGGTATTTACGGCCCGGTGAAAGCCATTGCTGAAGCCTCCACCACTGGCCATGCCACCAACATCATTGCCGGCCTGGCCATCAGCATGCAGGCCACTGCCGCCCCCGTGCTGGCCATCTGCGTGGGCATCGGCGTAGCTTACGGCTTTGCTGATCTTTATGGCATTGCCATTGCCGCAGTTGCCATGCTGTCAATGACCGGTATGGTCATTGCCATTGACGCTTACGGCCCCATTACGGACAATGCCGGCGGCATCGCCGAAATGGCGGACCTTGATGAAAGTGTCCGCGCCGTCACCGATCCCCTGGATGCGGTTGGCAACACCACAAAAGCCGTAACCAAGGGCTATGCCATTGGTTCCGCCGGTCTGGCCGCACTGGTGCTGTTTTCCTGCTACACCCAGGAATTCGTACTCCAGGCCGGAACCGAGGAAGCCGCTGCAGCTCTGAACTTCGGGCTCAGCGACGTCAACGTGATTATCGGTCTGTTTATCGGCGGTCTGCTGCCATTCCTGTTTGCCTCCATCGCCATGAACGCGGTTGGCCGTGCAGGCAGTGCGGTTGTGGATGAAGTTCGCCGGCAGTTCCGGGAAATTCCGGGCATCATGGACGGAACCTCAAAACCCGACTATAGTGCATGCGTGGATATCGTCACCAAGTTCGCGCTCAAGGAAATGCTGATTCCGGCCCTGCTGCCTGTGGTAGCGCCTTTGCTGGTCGGCCTGTTTCTCGGCAAAATCGCCCTTGGCGGACTGCTCATCGGCAGTATCGTGACCGGTCTGTTTGTGGCCATCTCCATGACCACCGGTGGTGCGGCCTGGGACAATGCCAAGAAATATATTGAAGACGGCTATTTCGGCGGCAAAGGCAGCGATGCCCACAAGGCCGCTGTTACAGGCGACACCGTCGGCGATCCGTACAAGGATACAGCCGGTCCTGCAGTCAACCCGATGATCAAGATTCTCAACGTGGTTGCCCTGCTCATGGTGCCGTTCCTGCTGTAAGCAACGCATCAGTTACATAATCAAGCCAAAAAGGGCCGGTGAAATTCACCGGCCCTTTTTTTGTTGATTCACCTTCCAAAAAATGATATATATCACTTTTTAGGAATAAACTTTGCATAACCTTTGGTGAAAACTATGGCTGAAAAAGCACAACCCCAAAAAGACCTGAGCAAGCATTTTGAAGTCGGTGACCTGGCCGTCTACCCGGCCCACGGCGTCGGCCGCATCGAATCCATTGAAAGCCGGGTGATTAACGGCGACACGCACGATTTCTACATCATGAAAATCATTGACAACGGAATGGTCATCATGATTCCCACCAGCAACGTGGATTCGGTGGGCCTGCGTACGGTTGTGGACAAAGCTCAGATTCCTGATATTTACGCCGTGCTCACTGAGAAAAAAGACGATTTGCAGGACAACCAGACATGGAACCGCCGGTACAAGGAATACATGGATAAGCTGAAAACCGGATCGCCTTTTGATGTGGCCGCCGTGTTCCGGGATCTTTACATGCTCAAGCTTTCCAAGGATTTATCATTCGGGGAGCGCAAACTGCTGGATACGGCCAGAACCCTTTTGATGCGGGAAATCTGCACAGCCAAAAACCAGGAGGAAAGCCAGGTCTGGACTGAGATCGAATCGCTTTTTGACAACAACGGAAACGGCAGCAAACAGCCTGAATGACCCGTTCTGATGGGCACATCACCCTTGTTGCCGCCGCTGATCAGGCCGGATTGCGCCTGGATCAATTCGTGGCATCCCTGGTTCCCGAATGCTCCAGAAACACTGCGGCAAACTGGATCAAGAAGCAACAGGTCCTTGTCGGGGGTGAGGTTAAAAAGCCCGGGTACCGCGTGAATGCCGGGGACATTGTTTCCGTGCCGCCACGGGTACCGGAACCGATTTCCTCCATTGCCTGCCGACCCCTCATCGCCGAACCCCTTGACCTGGATCTGCTCTATGTTGATGCGCACATCATTGTGATCAATAAACCGCCCGGAATGGTCGTGCACCCGGCCGCCGGCAACCTCACCGGCACGATCGCCCAGGGGCTGGCATTTCATTTCCCGGAAATCCAAAACATCGGCTCTGAACCTTCCCGGCCCGGCATTGTCCACAGGCTGGACAAAGACACCTCGGGTGTCTTGATTGCTGCCCGCACCCAGGAAGCGTGGACGTCATTGACCCGCCAGTTTCGACACCGAACCGTAGAGAAAACCTATGATGCGTTTGTGCTCGGAAACCCTGAAGGGGACTGCGGGCGGATCACCCTTCCGATTTTCCGGCATCCCGCAGACCGGAAAAAAATGGCTGCTGCGGAAAATCCGGATTTGCCCTCAAGACACGCTGAAACAACCTGGCAGGTTGTTCAGCGGTTTGCCCGGGCGGCCAGACTTGAATGCCAAATCCGCACCGGCCGCACTCACCAGATCAGGGTGCACCTTGCAGCCATTGGCCATCCGGTGATTGGCGATGCCGTATACGGCTGCCGGCGCGCCGGAAAGGCTTGCCGCAATTTTCCTGACCTGAAAAGAATCTACCATCAAAGCTTTCGCCAGATGCTTCATGCCAGACACATTACTTTAAGCCACCCTCAAAACGGCCGGATTTTGCACATGACCGCTCCCCGGCCAGATGACATGCTCCGACTGCAAAAAGCCATGGAAAAAGACATCAGTGACTGACAAGGGCAAATGGCATCATCCATTGGAACTCTTTGAATGCTTTTTAACAGCCAGGGTACACCGCCGGCTTTTCCTGTCAAAAGTCATCACGATCTCTTCATCGGCTTTCTTCTCCGAAGCCAGTTGCCCATAGCGCTGCTTGATGCGCTGCACAAAGGCATCACGATCCTCCGAATCCGGATTTTCTCCCAAACTTTCAAGCTTTTCCTGCTGAACCGCCCAGAGCCGGTCCACAGAATAGATACGTCTTTTGTCATTAGCGCTCCGGTCCGGACGATTGTTTTCAGACCCTTTCCCCTCTGCCTGCCGAAAATGTCCGGACCGGCGTTTGCGCGCGGCCTCGGCATTATCCCATAACTGCCCCCAGGCACGGCTTAAATGGTACACTTTCCATTGCAGATTATCCAAAAGGGTTTCCAGATATCGATTGGAAATTTCCGGATCAAGGCGCATATTTTGTATTCTTTCAATGAATTCATGATGGCGGGGATGCGGCTTGTTGTCCCTGTCAGCAAGATAGGCCCGAATTTTGGCATCCATTTCCTCGGCTTCGCGGACAAGGGCACGCAGGCGGGTTTCCGTGTCCCTTCTTTGCTGGGCAACATCGACTGCCATATCTCCTCCTTTTCTCAAGGCCAGTGACAAAGTATGCGTAGCTTTTCAGCTTCCTCATCTGATAACAAGGTTTCAGTGTTTTGTAAACCGGATCAGACAGCGCCCGGAGAACGCAAAAAAGCCGTTGCGGAAACCATCTTCCGGCAACGGCTTTTGTTTACGACAAAAATTGAAAACCCGTCAGATTATGCTGCATTTCTTGGGTTGTCGGGATTATAACACAAACGGCAGCAGTTTAAACACCGGCCGGCTTCTTCCAAAGCATCCGGTTCAGCCAGGACAAGATCCGCCTCAATAAAACTGTGAATCCGTTCCTGGACCGGCAGCTCCGGCATGGGTTTTCTCTTGGTTTTGCCCACCCCTGGCACGGATGTAAAGATCGATTCCGGAATATGCCGCTGGGACAGAAGAGCACGATTCTGGGCGGTTACCGGTTTTCCCTTTAAAAACAGATCAATGCCTCTGGCCGCTCTCCGGCCCCCGCCAATGGCGTCCACCACCAGCGCCGGGCCCGTGGCTCCGTCGCCTGCGGCAAAAATATAAGGTACATTGGACTGGCAGGTATCGGGATTGACATCTATGGTATCCCACCGGGTGAGGTTGAGTTCCTCCATGCGCGTGCCGGGAGTGCGGAATGCCGTATCCGGGGACTGGCCGATGGCGGTGATAATGGTATCCACATCAAGCACGGTCTCAGAACCTTCAACCGGAACAGGCCGTCTGCGGCCGCTTGCATCCGGTTCGCCAAGTTCCATCTGAAGGTATTCCAGGCCTGCCACGCTGTTGTTTTCATCCTCGATCACCTTGTTGGGCGCGGCCAGAAAAACAAATTCCACTCCCTCGTGTTCCGCGGCAACGATTTCAACGTCATTGGCCGGCATTTCCTTACGAGTCCGGCGGTAGACCAGATAGACCTTTTCAACACCCATGCGGATCAGTGTCCGCACACAGTCAATGGCCGTATTGCCGCCGCCGATGACCGCAGCCCGTTTTCCGATATCCACCTTTTCCTGGTTGCCGATGGCAGACAAAAAGTTAATGCCCGTGAAACAACCAGTTAAATTTTCCCCGGGTATTTTGAGTTTGTAGTCCTTCCATGCGCCCACACCCATGAAAATGGCGTCAAAACCGCCGCCTACAAGGGAACCCAGGTCAAAATCCAGGCCCATTTTCACGTTTGTGTGATGATCAATGCCCAGATTTAAAATCCCCTCGATCTCCCAGTCCAGAACCGCCTTGGGCAGACGGTATTCCGGGATTCCATAGCGAAGCATACCGCCGAGTTTGGGCATGGCTTCGAATATGGTCACATTGTGACCCACCCGGCGGAGAAAATAGGCACAGCTCAAACCCGCAGGCCCGCCGCCCACAACAGCCACCTGCTTGCCCGTATCCGGGGCCTTGGATATGGGAAGACGTTTGCCGGTATTCATTTCCATGTCCGCGGCAAAGCGCTTGAGCTGGTTGATGGACACGGCTTCTTCGTCTTCGATGGAACGTCTGCAGAATTCCTCACAGGGATGCGGGCAAACCCGGCCGCAGGCCAGCAGCAAAGGATTGCGCTCCCGGATGGTATCCACGGCAGAGTCATATTCGCCTTCCCGGATATGGGTGACATATCTGGGAATGTCAATTTCTGCCGGGCAAGTCTGCTGGCAGGGGGCCAGCGCGTCATCCTCGGTGTTGAGATGCAACAGCCGCTGGGACATGGTTCGCACTTCAATAATGGACTTGGGACAAACCCGCTCACATGCCCCGCATCCCACGCACTTGTTCTTATCCACGATGGGATAACCGTTGGGACCGATGCGAAGCGCGTCAAATTTGCAGGCATTGACGCAATCACCAAAACCCAGGCATCCGATCTGGCAGTCTCTCTTGCCGCCGTAAAGGGCACTGACCGCACTGCATTGGTTCAGCCCCTGGTAAACAAAACGATCCGTTGCCCGGTGTCCCCCCTGGCAGTTGTTATAGGATTTCAAGGGTTCGGCCGTGCCCGCTTCTGATCCCATGATGGCGGCAATGGCGGAAACATTTTCCGGCCCGACCAGGATACAGACGTTTGGCGGGGCATCTCCGTTGACAACGGCCACGGCAGCAGACGAACAGCCTGCATATCCGCATCCACCACAGTTGGCGCCGGCAAGAAGACCCTCTACTTTGGCGATCCGCGGATCCTCATACACATAAAACACCTTGGAGGCCACACTCAGGGCAACCCCGCAAACGCCGCCAAGGCCCAATGTAAAAAGTATTGCTTCTATCACTGCGATCCCCTTTGATTGGCTTCAGGAATAAAGATTTATCAATGCCGCAAACAAACGTCTCCCGCCTATACCAGGCCCCGGAAACCGATAAAGGCAAGAGCCAGCATACCGGCGGTGACAAGTCCAATGGAGGTGTCCTGCAAGGGCCGGGGAACCCGGCCGAGAATGACACGCTCCCGCACACCGGCAAACAAGACCAGCGCAAGCCCGAAACCAATGGCATAGGAAATCGAGGAGGTCAGCGCCTGGAGAAAATTGTATTCTTCCTTGATATTGATCAGACAGACACCCATGACCGCGCAGTTGGTGGTAATCAGCGGCAGAAAAATCCCCAAACCGGCGTAAAGAGCGGGAATGCTTTTTTTAAGAAACATCTCAACAAACTGGACCAAAGATGCAATCACCAGGATAAAGGCGATTGTCCGAAGGAATTCAATATCCAGGGTTTTGAGAAAGTACGTGTCAATGGTCCAGGTAATAATGGCGGCCAGGGTCATGACAAAAACCACTGCGCCGGCCATGCCCGTGGCGGTTTCCATTTTCTTGGAAGTGCCGATAAAAGGGCAGATCCCCAGATATTGCGCCAAAACGATGTTGTTGATAAGGATGCTGCTGATAATCAGGACCGTATAATCGCCCATAATGCTTCTCCCGTGCCCGGCTGCCGCCCGTGTTTTGCACACCACGCGGCATAACTGTGTTCAATAGATCTTCAGCATAAGCCGCATCCGGATAAACCCGGGCGGCCGCTATTTCTTGCCTATAATATTCATAATGCACAACAACAAGCCCAGGCAGATAAATGCACCCGGCGCCTCCACCATAAAGGCAAAGGGTTCAAAGGACGACGGAAACACCTGAGCGCCCATCAGCTTGCCGGTACCCAGGCTCTCGCGGACTGCACTGATCACGGTCAGCGAAAGGGTGTAACCGAGTCCGATGCCCAGGCCATCGGCAAGGGATGGCACCAGCTTGTTTTTGGAGGCAAACGCCTCAGACCGCCCGAGAACGATACAGTTGACCACAATGAGGGGGATAAAAATCCCGAGGTTTAAAAACAGCTGATACGCATAAGCCTGCATCATCAATTCCACCACTGTCACAAACGTGGCAATGATAATGATAAAACAGGCGATCCGAATTTTTGAGGGAATCACGCCGCTTAAAATGGAGACCAGCATGTTGGCACATACCAGCACGAACGTGGTTGCCACTCCCATGCCGATTCCGTTTTCAACCGATTTGGTCACCGCCAGTGTGGGACACAGACCGAGCACCAGTCGAAACGGCGGGATTTCCTCCCACAAGCCCTTTACAAATTCCTGCCCGATGGTTTTCGCCATGATCTATTCGCTCCTAGCCGGTAAAGTTTTTCACCTGGTCTCTGATTTGGGATTTGACCTGCTCGTATATGTCACCGGCCCTGCTCACCGCCTTGCAGGTCGCCCTTGAGGTAACCGTTGCACCGGACATGGCCGTAATCTCGCCGCCGTCATCTTTGACCTTGTGATCCCCGATGATGGGCTTGCCGCTGAACTGTTTCTTGAAGTCCTCGTTTGTCTCGATTGTCGCACCGATGCCGGGAGTCTCATTGTGGG
The DNA here is from genome assembly GCA_021737045.1 of Desulfobacteraceae bacterium. Taxonomy (GTDB): domain Bacteria; phylum Desulfobacterota; class Desulfobacteria; order Desulfobacterales; family Desulfosalsimonadaceae; genus Desulfosalsimonas. The sequence goes on from JAIPES010000003.1 coordinate 40,440, forward strand.
TTGTGACGCTGACACCAATGATCTCGTCTGTCTCCACGTCAACGGCAACCATCACCCCCATATCCCCGCCAAACCCGCTTGCGAAAGTCTCAAAGGCAACGGCTTTGGGATTGCCGTCATAGACGGCCACAAAGAAATTTTTCTCTTGTTCTCCCACAGTGAGCGAGAACCGGTCGGCCACCGGATCATTATCCGCTTCCTTGAAGATGCTTTCAATGGCCGGACCTTTGACAAATTTCAAAACCTGATTGTCAATGCGCTCCTCGGTCGCATTTTTCAAAGCCCCGAGCACTCCTCCTGAAAGGCTGCTCAGCACAACCAGGACAACAACCATTTTAATCATTTCACGCATGATGCATAACCCTTCCCGTGGCTTTGGGTCTGATTTTATCGATAAGCGGATGAACCAGATTGATGATCAGAATGGCGTATATCACTCCGTCAACATGGGCACCCTGATTTCGGATCAGCACGGTGAGCACCCCGCCAAGAGCCCCGTAAATGAGCATGGGAATAAAATGAACCGGTGAGGAAGAATCCTCCGTGGCCAGAAAAAAGGCGCCCATCAGGGTAAACCCGGTGAGCAGGTGAACCCCCGGTCCGGCATAAACCTCGGGATTGTAAAGATTAAAGCAGAGAGCGGAAACCAAAACGCCCGCAAGGAAAGAAACCGCTATTTCCCAGCGGATAAACCCCCGGATCATCAGGTATACGCCCCCGATGAGCAGGCCGAGGCCGAAAGTGGCACCAATTCCTCCGGTTTGACGGCCAAGAAGCAGGTCGATCAGGGAAAATGACTCAATCCCGGCAGAACCGTAGGCTTTCATGAGCACAAGCGGATAGGCGGCGGTAAATTCAAACGGGTAATCCACCAGGGCGGCATTGAAATCAAAATAAACGGGCCAGGAAATCATCAATATGGCATAAGCCACAGCCACCGGGTTAAAGGGATTGCCGCCAATGCCGCCATAAATCTGTTTGCCGATCACCACGCCCACAAAGGTACCGGTAATCACCACCCACCATGGAATCACGGCCGGCAGCAGCATCCCGAAAAGCAGGCCGATCAGGGCTGCGTTTCCATCCCCGATGGAAACCGGCCTGCGGGTGACCCGGTTCATGAGGTATTCCCAGGCCATTGCCGATCCCACCGACAGGGTCAAAACCCCAAGGGCGGGCATCCCGTAACGAAGCAAACCGGCGATCACGGCCAGCAGGGTGGCGGCCATGATATGATAGTGCTTGGTGCTGATTCTGCTGCCGTCATGCCAGAACGGGGCATAGGAAACAGTCAGCTTCTTTCGATCAGGCATTCTCTTCCTCCGCTGCTTTCAGGCGTTGCACCGCATGCTTGGCCAGTGCGATAAACTGTAGTATGGGTATCCGGGATTCGCACACATAAGCGCATAAACCGCATTCTATACACGCAAACAGGCTTGCGTTTTCCGCACCCTGCTCATATTCACCGGCATCCAGATACCGGACCAGTTCGTTGACCGGAATATTGACCGGACATACCCTGACACAGCTGCCGCAGTTGGTGCAGGGAATATCGGAAAATTCGGTAAGTTCAGAATGATCCTGAACCACGAGGATGTCAGTGTCCGGCGTAATCGGCTGCTCCAGGGAAAAAACCGCATGCCCGGTCATGGGACCGCCGAGAACCACCCGGTCCCCGGCCTCCACGTTCTGGCGGACGGCCTCAAGAATGTCGGAAACATGGGTCCCAATCGGGGCCTTGATCAGCTGGCGGGTACCGTCCTTTCTTACAACGGTGAGCAGTTTGTCCACCGGCAGTTCTCCGGTCTGAAGGGCCGCACCCACTGCAACAGCAGCCTCTGCCGTAAAAATGGCCACCTCGGTGTTTCTCTCCTGCTTTGCTTCCAGGGCCATGCGGATCATGTCCGTGCTGCCGGCCGGGTACTGCAAATCCACGGTTTTGATTCCGGCGCCGGAGGAACCGGCCACCTGCACCATGTGCGGGTAGACCACAAGCTGGATATTCTGGATGCCGGCTATTTTTCTCAATGCATCAATTCCGCTTTTAACCCCGGCAATGTTGGTTTGGATCACATATTGCTGGGTAACTGCCGTCAGGTCCTGTTCTGTACCCATAACCGCAATGGTTTTAACCGGTCTGTCAGGCCGGTTGAAAACGGAGAAATCCGGACGGCCGGGCAAATCCCTGAGAAACCGGTCTGCCTCGGCAAGGCCTGCGGATTTGAAAACATTTTTGAACTCGGCATCCCTGCCCTGCTCCTCCGAACCCTCCAGAGCAATGACCACTGCGGTCATCTGTCTTTCCATAATCCCCAGAAACGGCTCCACGGATTCGATCTTGCCGGCCACGGGACTAATGGCGCAGGGTACGGGATTGTTTTCAAACAATTGCAGCCGCTGGCCCTGCTGTACGGCATCACCGGTTTTGAGCAAAACGCCGCCGGTTTTTTCCATGGGCGCATCCATCAAAAGGGTGATCCGCTTTGCGGGCCTGACAGTCATGGGCTCGGCAGGCGCCTCTTCGATAACCTCGTAGGTCAGCCGGGGTGCTGTAATTCCGATAAATGAGCGCTTGATCATGGATCTACCTTTGCTTGCTTGGACTTATTGTAATGAGCCTATCGTTTTTGCCGTGCCCGCTTTGTCCTAGTAGGCATGACAGCCCGTGCAGTCGTCTCTGAATGGCCCCTGACCCGCCTGCTCGTGACAGGCGGTGCACTGATCGTGAAAAGCATCTGCGCGCTTGCGGGGTCCGTGACAGTCATTGCAGTTTTCCGTGGTGGGTCCCACGCCGAAATCCTGATGGCATCCAATGCACTGCTGGTGGTAGGAATCGCTGAGGCTCGGCATATACTCATCACCGGTTTCCATGTGGCAGGCATTGCAGTTCTGAGGCTGAGACCCGCTGTCCGGATCATACATGTGATGGCAGTCCGTGCACGACAGGCCATAGTACTGGCTGTGGGTCTCATGGTCAAACAGGCCGTCTTGCCCGAACGCAGGAACCCGGGTGCTTTCGGCGTCATGGCAGGATCCGCATGAAGCATGCCCTTTGCTTTCATCGTAGGCAATCTCATGATGGCAGGCAAAACACTCCTGCCCGTAATCCTCAGTGTGCTCCAAATGCGAAAACAATACATTGTCACCGGTACTTTCATACATTACGCGCACCGGTTGTTCCGAGGATTTCGACGGCAGTGCGGCATAGACGACAATGCCGGCAACAAGGCAGACCAGCGCAATGACATAGGCAATTTTGCGTTCATTATTCTCAGACATAACCTGCTGTTTCCTTTCACGGGGCACGCTTTGCAAGTCAAACCCGGCACATCCAGTCACCTGATGCAAAAGGTTCGGCCTTGCCTTATGGATCGCCGAATAAATTCCAAGTTTTCAAGTTACTGCCTCTATTACGTGACGATCCATTTGTCAAGAATTTTAAATCCCGGACATACGGAAAACGCAGTGCACAGGCTGTTGTGGTTAATCGGCCTTGCGCCTCAGAAACGTGGGTACGTCAAGCATGTCCATGTCAAAATAGTCATCCATGCTGTTGACCGCCTTTTTTTTCTGGTTGTCCCGGCCGGCCTGCTTTTCTTCGGCCTTCTGCTGCTTGACCCGCCAAAAGGTGGGCTGGTTCAGATTTTTTTCGTATTCCCGGTCTTCGGAGGTATAGTCCCGGACCACTCCCCGTTTGACGTCTTTTAGCTGGCGCACGGACTTTTTGGGCAGATGCATCTCTGATTCATCCATGCTTCCGATTCCTGTGGCAATAACGGTAATGCGCATCTCATCTTCCAGACTGTCGTCCATGGCCGTACCCCAGATGATTTCCACGTCATCATCGCCGATTTCATTGTAAATCCGCTCCGAGGCCTCGATGGCCTCTTCCATGGTCAGCTCGGAGTTGCAGGTGATGTTCATGAGCACGCCCTTGGCCCCGGAAATGGAATTGTCCTCCAGAAGCGGATGGGAAATCGCCTTTTCCGCGGCTTCAATGGCCCGGTTATCGCCTGTGGAAATCCCGATGCCCATGATGGCCATGCCGGACTTGGACATGATGGTCTTGACATCGGCAAAATCGAGGTTGATCAGGCCTGGATGCATGATCAGATCCGTGATCCCCTTAACCGAATGATGGAGAATTTCGTCGGCCATCCGGAACATGTCAATGAGTGTGGCGTTTTTCTTTGCCAGGCCGCGCAGTCGGTCATTGGGAATGGTGATGACAGTGTCGGCCACCTCCTTTAGCTGGGCGATTCCCTCTTCTGCCTGCTTGCTGCGCTTTCTGGCCTCGAACTTAAACGGCTTGGTGACCACCGCCACGGTCAGGGCCCCGAGTTCCTTGCAGATCTCTGCGATCACAGGAGCCGCTCCCGTTCCGGTCCCCCCGCCAAGACCGGCGGCAATAAAAACCATGTGGCTGTCGCTTAAGGCCTCACGCAGCAAATCTGCAGACTCCAGTGCTGCATTTCGGCCCACCGAGGGATCGGCCCCGGCGCCGAGTCCTTCGGTGAGCGCCTCACCGAGCTGAATCTTGGTGTTGGCCTTGGCATGGGCCAGCGCCTGGGCATCAGTGTTGGCCACGATGAATTTGACCCCGTTTAGCTGGGAGTCGATCATGTTGTTGACAGCGTTGCCCCCTCCGCCGCCGACGCCGATGACCTTGATTTTTGCGGAATTTTCATTGTCGAGATAGGTAAAATCCATTGTCGACCTCCTGTATTCGTCGTCTGTTGATCGTCTGTTGTTTATTTATTGATTCCAAATCCCGGCAATTCCGGATTTTTTACAGTACCTCTTTGAACCACCGCTTCATCCGGTTCATGATTCGGTGGAAAATATTGGTATCCCGGATGCGGAATTTTTTTCGTTCCTCGTCCTTGGCCCCGTAAAGCACGAGCCCCACACCAGTGGCATACATGGGATTGTTGACCACATCCACAAGCCCGCTGATGCCATGCGGGGCACCCAGGCGCACCGGCACTTCAAAAACCGACTCGGCAATTTCACCAATACCGTCGAGAAGCGATGCACCTCCGGTAAGTACGATGCCCGAGGCGATTTCCTCCTTCATGTTTGCCCGGTGGATTTCCCTTCGGATCAGGGCAAAAATTTCCTCCACCCGGGGCTCCAGAATCTCGGCCAGGATCTGCCGGGGCAGTTTCCGTCCCTGCCGGCCGCCGACATTGGGCAGATCAATGGTTTCGTCGCTTTTAATCTTGTCGGCCACACAGGTGCCATGCTCTTTTTTGACGCGCTCGGCTTCGGCCATGGGCACCCGAAGTCCAACGGAAATATCATTGGTCATGTTGTTTCCGCCAAGGGACAGGACAAACGTATGCCGGATGGTGTTTCCGGAAAAAACCGCCAGATCGGTTGTGCCCCCGCCCAGATCGATCAGCCCGGTGCCCACCTCCCTTTCTTCCGGGGTGAGCACGGACTCGCAGGATGCAATGGGTTCGAGAATAATGTCACAGACGTCAAGACCGGCCTGATTGGCGCATTTGACAATGTTCTGGGCCGAGGTCACCGCGCCGGTGACAATGTGGATCCGGGCCTCCAGGCGCACACCGGCCATGCCCACGGGGTTCTGGATTCCGGCTTCGCCGTCGATGATAAACTCCTGGGGAAGCACGTGAATAACCTCCCGGTCCATGGGAATGGCCACGGCACGGGCTGCCTCGATCACCCGGTTGACATCGGCCTGGGTAATCTCGTTGCCCTTGATGGCAATGACCCCGTGGCTGTTAAAACCCGTGATATGACCGCCGGCAATGCCGGCATAAACCGATGAAATCTCGCAGCCCGCCATGAGTTCGGCATCCTGGACCGCCTTTTTAATCGAGTCCACCGTGGAGTCGATATTGACAACCACGCCTTTGCGCAGGCCGATGGACGGATGGGTGCCGATACCGATGATGTTGACCTTGCCGCCGGAAACCTCGGCCACCACCGCACAAATCTTGGTCGTGCCGATGTCCAGCCCCACGACGAGCTCTTCTTGTTCCTTCAATTTATGCCTCCTCCTTCTGGCCTATGGTTTGGCTTTGTTTGGCCGCAGCGGGCCTGGCCACAATCCGATTCGGGTTGCGCAGGTCCATTTTTTCAAATTCAACGGGCGGCTCCTTGTTTTCCAGGTAAACAAGCACCTTTTCCAGCCGTCTGAGCTTTTGCCCGTAATTGCCGTAACCCAGCCGGACCTGCTTTATTGGCAGATCCCGGATCTGCAGGACCAGGCCCAGATCCCGGTCCACCTGGATTTGTTCTATGCTTCGGGCGTTAAAAACACTGTGACCTTTCCTGTACAGTTCCAATACAGCCATTACCGATGACACAACCGGCGCCCGGCCAACTTCAAGGCCCTGCCAATCCGTGTAATTAAGACCCTTTATTATCGGGAGATCCAAAAATGCCCCTTTGGCGGCCTCCCTGAAAATTTCGCCTTTTGGGTTGATCATAAATATCCTGCCCAGGTCAATGCGCGCCACCGGCTCGTGCTCCCGAATCCGGATGATGATGGATTCCGGAACCTGCCTTTTGACCTCGGCCCCGGCAACCCAGTCCAGGGCCATGAGCCTGCGGCGCGCGGTGCTCAGGTTCACGGAAAAAATATTAACCCCGTTTTCAATTCCGGCGGCCTCCTTTACGAGTTGCTCAGAAAGGCGCCGGATGCCGTGCACCTCGACGGTTTCAGCACGAAAACAATCGCTCTGGGTGGCCCAGTCATAACCAAATACAAAAACCAGGCTCATGGCAATAATGGCAACCGCCCCGGCCAAAACCCGAAACAGGGTCCAAAGCCAGTTGCTCCCCTCGGGTGCTGAACGCGCCCGGACTTTTTTGTATCGGTTTTCCCGGATGTTGGGCTGAACGGTTTTTTTACCGGCCACGATCTTTTATTCCCCCACAATCCGAATTTCCGGCTCGAGACACACCCGGAACCGATCCGCAACACATTTTTGAACCAGCCGGATGAGTTCCAGAATATCTGCCGCAGAGGCATTGTTCTCGTTTATGATAAAATTGGCGTGCACCGTCGATATCCGGGCGCCGCCAACAGCCATTCCCTTGAGCCCGGCCTGGTCAATGAGCCGGCCGGCAGCCATGTCCGCAGAGGGATTTTTAAACACGCATCCGGCCGAAAACCCTTTTGGCTGGGTTTCCCAGCGGCGGCTGAGCATGGTTTCAAATTCAGCCGCCGGATCGGTTTCATCTGCCGGAGCCAGTGCAAAACGCCCGGAAAGCACAATAAATATCTGCTCACCGCCGTCCCCGGCCGGCTGCCATGACAGGCGCCGGTATCCGAAAAACAACCGATCCCTGTCCAGAGTGCGCACGCGGTCGGGCGGTTCAAGGACCTCAATGCCCTCCAGGACAGACTCCACAGCCCCCTGACGGGTTCCGGCATTCATTAAAATCGCACCGCCCACACTGCCCGGAATGCCGGCGGCAAAATGCAGTCCCGTATAGTTGTTATCAATTGCATAGCGGCAAAGAGCACTTAGACGGACTGCGGCACCGGCTTCCACCACCGTCTTTTCCGGGCCTTTGTGCAGCATTTGAATTTGATCAAACCCCCTGCCCGGACAGATCACCACCCCCCGGATTCCGCGGTCTTTGACCAGCAGGTTGGTGCCGCCGCCCAGCACCATCCACGGGACCCCGGCCGCCCGGATAACGGCCAGCAGATCCATAAGCTCCGCCCGATCTTTCGGGGTCACCAGGGCATCGGCCGGTCCTCCCACCCGAAACGAGGTATGCCGGTCCATGGGCGCGTCAAATTGCACCCTTGATCCGAACCTGTGGGTGAGCCTTTTTTTCAGATCCGGGGTCATTGGGTTCATAAAATCTTCCTAGACTTTCTCTTTGCCGGCCTGAAGCCGGGCGGCCAGGGCTTCGCCAGCCTGCCAGACATTGCCGGCGCCAAGGGTCAAAACGATATCGCCGGGTTCAAGCATTTTTTCCAGCATTTCCACGGATTCTTCCAGGCCCGTCGCCGCCCTGGCCCGTTTATGTCCGTGAGCGCTGATGGCCTCGCAGAGCAAATTGTGGTCCACCCCCTCGATGGGCGTCTCTCCTGCGGCATAAACAGGCATCACCAGCAGCACGTCTGACTGGTAAAAAGACCTGGCAAACGCGTCAAACAATGCCCGGGTCCGGGTGTATCGATGAGGCTGAAACACCACCACCAGGCGGCGCTCAGGCCAGCTGGTGCGCACCGCATCCAGGGTGGTTTTAATTTCCGTGGGATGGTGGCCGTAATCGTCGATAATCTTGATGCCGCCGACGTCGGCCTTGATCTCCATGCGCCGCTGCACCCCTTCCAGATTTTCCAGAGCCGAGCGGATGGTCTCAAATGGTATTTCAAGTTCCCGGCCCACGGCAATCGCGGCCAGGGCGTTGGCGATATTGTGCCGGCCGGGCAGGTTCAGGGCCATATCGCCCAGGTGGCGGCTTTCGTGAAATACTGAAAAGCGGGTTTTGGCCCCGTCAAAAACGATGTTTGCCGCCTGGAAATCCGCCTGGGCCGAAAGTCCGTAGGTGATGCAGCGCTTCTTGATCTGCGGCATCAGGTCCTGAACATGCTCGTTGTCCAGACAAAGCACGGCCACCCCGTAAAACGGAATCCGATCAATGAACTGGAGAAAAACCTGCTTAATCTGATCCAGATCTTTATAAAAATCAAGATGTTCTAAATCAATATTGGTTACTACCGAAATGGCCGGGGAAAACTTGAGAAACGATCCGTCGCTTTCATCCGCCTCGGCCACGATAAAATCCCCCGCTCCCAGCACAGCGTTGCTGCCGATGCTTTTGAGCTTGCCGCCGATGACCACAGTGGGATCCAGACCGCCTGCGTCGAGAACTGCGGCCAGCATGGAGGTGGTTGAGGTCTTTCCGTGGGCCCCGGCAACCGCCACGCTGTATTTCAGGCGCATGAGCTCGGCAAGCATCTCTGCCCGCGGAATCACTGGCACGGATGCGGCCATGGCCGCCTGCACTTCGGGATTGTCCGTCCGGATGGCAGAAGAAGTCACCACCACGTCGGCTTTTTCAATATTTTCCGGGCCATGACCCACCTGCACCTTCCCCCCCAGACGCTGGAGGCGGCGGGTAATATCGGATTCGGCAATATCGGATCCGGATACGCGGTAGCCCAGGTTCAGCAGCAGTTCGGCAATCCCGCTCATGCCGATGCCGCCGATGCCCACAAAATGAATATGGTATTTTTTCCGATACATCAGTATTCCTGTGAATTGGATGAATCCAAAAACCGTTTTCGTCCCGCGGCTTCCAGAATCTCATTGATCACGGCCGCAGCCGCCCGGGGCCGGCCCAGGCTTCGGGCGGCAAGGCAGGCCTTTTCAAACCGGCCGCCGGCATTATCCGCGCAGGCCTGGAGATATTCGGCCAGCCAGGACGGGGATAAATCTTTTTCAGCAATCATTTCCGCAGCCCCGGCCTTGACCAGTACTTCCGCGTTATGCACCTGGTGATTGTCGGCTGCATACGGATAGGGAACCAGCAGGGCCGGCAGACCCACCGCGGCGATTTCCGCCAGAGTGGCCGCCCCTGCCCGGCACACCGCAAGATCGGTCTGCTCATAGACTGAGGCCATATCCCGGAAAAAGGCGGAAACCGCTGAATCCACGCCCATGCGCACATAGGCCCGGCGCACGGACGCCTCGTCATGGGGCCCGGTCTGGTGAATCACGAAAAATCGTCCGGGTTCCTTTATCTGCGAAAACGCTTCAACCACGGCCGTATTCATGCGCCGGGCGCCCTGACTGCCGCCGAGCACGGCCACGGTAAAAGGTTTTTGCCCGCCTTCGTGGACGCGCATGCCGCGACTTTCAGCAACCTCCCGGATCTGCCGCCGCACAGGGTGGCCGGTGAAACGAATTTTACCGGGCCGGCATGAAATCCGGGTGTCTTCAAATGAGACCAGCACGCGGCGGGCCAGCCGGCTCAGCCATTGATTGGTCATGCCGGCAATGCGGTTTTGCTCATGGATCAGCCTGGGAACCCGCTGCAAGAAAGCCGCCAGGATCACTGGGGCGGCCGAATACCCGCCCATTCCCAGCACCGCGTCCGGGGCAAAGCCGCGGATCAGGCCCAGAGATTTCCAGAAGCCCCGGGGCAGCAGCATCAGGGACCGGCCTTTTTGCACCAGGCCCATGCCCTTCAGCCCGCCTGCGGAAATCTGCGCGATCTCAAAGGAACGGCCGGCCAGCACGGTCTGTTCAATGGGCCTTCCGGTTGTCACAAACATTACCTGCGAGCCCGGAAACATGCGCATGATCTCTTCGGCCACGGCAATGGCCGGAAACAGGTGTCCGCCTGTTCCCGCACCGGCAATCATCAGCCGCAGGGGCCGGGGCCTGGCCGGGAGGCGTTGCTCCCCGGAAAGTCCGGATTGGTTATTTGCTTCCTGATTCATATTTTTTCCGACATTCCGATGTTTAACAAAATGCCCACGCAAGCCAGCTGAAAAACCATGGACGAGCCGCCATAGCTCATCAGGGGCAGGCTCAGCCCTTTGGTCGGCAGCAGGCTCAGGTTAACGCCCATGTTTACGATCGCTTGCAGGCTAAGCGAGGCGGTAATGCCGAATGCCAGCAGAGACCCGAAACAATCCCGCGCATGGGCGGCAATTCTCAAACCCCTCCAGAGAATCAGCATGTACAATGCCACCACGAACAAAACCCAGACCAATCCGCCTTCCTCGCCGATCACCGAAAAAATGAAATCCGTATGCGGCGCAGGCAGGTAAAACAGCTTCTGATAGCCCTCCCCGAATCCTTTTCCAAAAACACCGCCGGAGCCGAAGGCCATCAGGGAATGAATGATCTGGTAGCCCTCGTCCAGGGGATATTTCCACGGATCCAGAAACGTCATGTACCGCTTGAGCCGGTACTCCGACGAAATCAGCAGCCAGACAGCCGCAGGCATCACCAGGAGCATGGCCGATGCCAGGTGCCGGAGCGGAACCCGGCCGGCAAACATGATCATCCAGGCCAGCACCCAGAAGATGGCAATGGTCCCGAAATCCGGCTGCATTAAAATCAGCACCGAAAAAACCCCCAGCACCAGCAGATGCGGCAAAAACCCGATAGTCGGATCCGCCACCTTTACCTGTTTTTTGGTCAGGGAATAGGCCATAAACACGATCAATGCCAGCCTCGCCAGCTCCGAGGGCTGAAACGACACCCCCATCACCCGCAGCCATCTGGTGGCCCCGCCCGCGGAATGCCCCGCGCCGGTGACCAGCACAATTGCCAGCAGAATCGTGGCGCCAAGCAGCAGTACATAGCTCAAGGGTTTAAAAACACGATACGGCAGCACCATGCAGACCAGCATGGCGGAAAGGCCAAGCATTGCGTTGATCAGCTGCCGGGTGAAAAAATAATACTCACCCGCGTAATAGCGCAGGGCAATTTCACTGCTGGCGCTGTAGACCATGGCAATGCCGATGCCCACCAGCATGATGACCGGAAAGATCAGCATCAGATCCGGGGTTGCGCTGTTTCCGGATTTATGTGTTGTCGGCCTGGCTGCCATCTGCCCTTTTTCCTGTCTGTTTCACGGCCCGCTGGAAATCTTCCCCCCTTTGGGCATAATTGTCATACAAGTCAAAACTGGCGCACGCAGGCGAAAGCAGGACCGTATCACCGGCCTCTGCCAGATCCGCGGCAGCGGCCACGGCCGCGTCCATGGAATCCGTGCGGACGGATTGCACAATCCCGCCCAGTTCCCGCTCTATGGCCGCAGAAGCTTCGCCCAGCAGTACAAGGGCCCTGACCCGGTCTTTTACAACAGGAAGCAGATCTTCGTAGCCCCCGCCCTTGTCCCGCCCGCCAAGAATAAGAACCACCGGAGAAGACACCGCGGCCACGGCGCGGACCACGGCGTCAACGTTGGTGGCCTTGGAATCATCATAATAATCCACCCCATGGAACCGCCCCACATACTGGAGCCTGTGGGGATCCGGGACAAATTCGCGCAGACCGCGCAAGACCCCTTCATGGCTTGCGCCCGCAGCCAGGGCGGCCAGGGCCGCGGCAGCCGCGTTTTCCAGGTTGTGGCGGCCCGGAAGGGCCATATCCGTTGCCGCTATGATCATTTCCCCGTGTTCCGGGGTCTTGACGCGCACTTGCGCATTTTCGATCCAGGCTCCGCAGGCAGCATCTTTTTGCTGATTAAACAGGCATTTTACAGCGCTGATATCCCGGGTCAGCTCCATGATCAAATCATCGGCACGATTTAACACGGCAATATCGGCCCTGGTCTGCCGGGCAAATACCCTTGTCTTGGATCGGCCATAAGCCCGCAGGCTCGGATACCGGTCCAGGTGATCTGCGGTAATGTTTAACAAAACGCCCACCCGGGGATGAAACGTATCCGCGGTGTCGAGCTGAAATGAGCTGATTTCCGCCACCACCACATCCGCATCCATGGGCCCGTGGACATAGGAAATCAGCGGCGTGCCGAGGTTGCCGCCCACAAAGGCATTCAAACCCGAGGCCTTGAGCATTTCCCCGATCAGGCGCGTCACCGTGGTTTTGCCGTTGGTCCCGGTCACGGCCACAATGGGCGTATGGATAAACCAGGAGGCCAGCTCGATTTCACCGGTAACCGGCACCCCGGCATTTTCCGCACGCACCACGGGTTCGAGGGTATGGGGCACACCAGGACTGAGCACGATCAGATCCGAGTTTTCAAAGGCGGCCGCATCATGCTCACCAAGGGCCACATCCATCCCGGCCCGGCGCAGTCGGGCCGGAATATCGCCCAGGGCCGATTCCGGCGAGCGGTCCACGGCTGTCACCCTTGCCCCGCGGGCGTTTAAAAACCCGGCCAGGGCCTGGCCGGTTTTTCCCAGGCCCACCACCGTGATATGCTTGTCCTTGATCGGTTTCACTGCTTGATTTCCACCTGTATATTACCGCAATTTCAATGTTGAAATGGCCACCAGGGCCAGCATGATGGCCAGTATCCAGAAGCGCACAATCACTTTGGGCTCGGCCCACCCCTTTAGCTCGAAATGATGATGCAGGGGCGCCATGCGAAAAATGCGTTTTCCGCTGGTGAGCTTGAAAAACCCCACCTGGAGCATCACCGACACTGCCTCGATGACAAACACCCCGCCCACAATGATCATCAAAATTTCCTGCTTGGTAATGATGGCCACGGTTCCCAGAGCCGCACCCAAAGGCAGAGAGCCCACATCGCCCATAAAAATCTGGGCCGGATAGGCGTTAAACCACAAAAAGCCCAGGCCGGCCCCGGCCAGGGCTCCGCAAAAAATCGTAATTTCCCCGCACCCGGCCACATAATTGATCTGCAGGTATTCGGCGATGCGGATGTGGCCGGCAACATAGGCAAACAGCATGTAAGTTCCCGCTGCAATAATCACCGGCCCGATGGCCAGGCCGTCGAGGCCGTCTGTGAGATTGACCGCATTGGAGGTGCCGACGATGACAAACACGGCAAACAAAATATAAAACAGCCCCAGATCCGGGGAAACGCCCTTGAAAAACGGAATGGTGATCTGGCTGGAAAACCCCGGGTGACTGTAAAGCAGCCAGCCGGCGGCCGCAGCCACGGCGATCTGGAATGAAAATTTCTGCCATGCCCGAAGCCCGCGGTTTCTTTTCTGGATCTGCTTGAGATAGTCATCCGTAAACCCGATCAGAAAATAGGCTGTGGTGACCATGAGCACCACCCAGATATAATCATTTCGCCAGTCCACCCACAGCAGGGTGGAAAGCAGGGCCGCCGGCAGCACCAGCACCCCGCCCATGGTGGGGGTACCGGCCTTGTCCTGGTGAGAGGCCGGGCCGAGCCGGCGGATGTACTGGCCGATCTGTTTTTCCTGCAGCAACCGGATCATCCAGGGACCGAACACAAAGCAGATTAAAAACGCTGTCAAACCGGCATAAATGGTTCGAAACGTGATGTAGCGAAACACGTTAAACGCCGAAACCTCGGTCTGAAGCGCATAAAAGAAATGATAAAGCATTGCTTTTACTCCCCTGTATCCGGTCCGGGCACCGGCTGCTGTGTAAGGTCACAGACGATTTCATCCATGCCGGTGCTCCGGGAGCCCTTTACCAGCACCCAGTCGCCTTCATTGAGATCCCGGGCCAGATCCCGCACAATGTCGTGCTTGGTGCCAACGAAAATGTCCCCGCCTTTCATTCCACCCTGCCGGGCTCCGTGTGCCACCCGGGCGGCAAAATCACCTGAAAGATAAAGCCGGCTGATCCCGGCATCAGCAGCCATGCGGCCAATCTCTTCATGGTGCCGGGCTGCGTCATCACCCAGTTCCAGCATGTCCCCGGCCACCAGGATTCCCTGCTTGCCGCTGCCAAGCGCTGCAAGCGACCGGATGGCGTTTTCCATGGAACCCGGATTGGCGTTATAGGTATCGTCAATAATATTGGCTCCGGCCGGGGTACGATGCACGACCATTCTCCCGGCAACCGGCCTGAATTCGGCCAGGCCCGCTGCAATCTGTTCGGCGTCAATGCCCAGTATCCAGCCCGCGGCAGCAGCGGCCAGGGCATTTTTCACCATAAACCGCCAGGGAACCGGCAGCTTGACCCAAGCCCGTTGCTCCGGAAATATGAGCTCAAAAGTCACGGCATCATCGGAGACCGCCACCTGTCCGGCCCTGACCCCGGCAAAGTCGGTGCAGCCGAAAAAAACCACCCGGCTCTGTGCCCGGGACCCCAGCCATGCGCCATAAGCATCGTCGCTGTTTAGCACGGCAGTGCCCCCGGATCGGATATGGTCGAGCAATTCCGCCTTGGCCGCGGCCACCCCTTCCACGCTTCCCAGCCCTTCCAGGTGGGCCGGTGCGATATTGGTGATCACCCCCACGTCCGGACGGCAAATCGCGGCCAGCCGGTCGATTTCTCCGGGATGATTCATGCCCAGTTCCAGCACTGCGGCCTGGTGCTCTCTTTCGAGCCTGAGCAGGGTCAGGGGCATGCCGATTTCATTGTTGAGATTGCCGGCCGTGGAAAGCACTTTGTATTTCCTTGCCAGCACTGCGGCGATCAGTTCCTTTGTGGAAGTCTTTCCGTTGGAGCCGGTAACCGCAACCACGGATATCTGAGCCCGTCGGCGCTGGTATGCGGCCATGTCCCCAAGCGCCCGGATGGTATCATCCACGGCAATACAGGCCACCCCCTGCCGCTGCCAGTCCGCCACAGGCAGATTTTCCAGCCGGTCTTTGCAGCAAATAATGCAGGACACGCCCGCATCCAAAACCTGTTGGAGAAAATCATGACCGTCATGGCTCGGCCCCACAATGGCTGCAAAGATGTCATTGCCGGCGATATTGCGCGAATCAATGCTAACGCCGAAAAAATCAGTCTGATTGCCCGCACTTACAGCATCTCCGGCAGTGGCGGCCGTTATGTCTTCAATGGTCCAGGGTATCAGCGACATCATCCATTTCCCATGCCAGCACCTGTTGGGCTTCCAGGCGGTCATCAAAAGCCACGGTCTGGTGCCCGATGATTTGATAGGTTTCATGTCCCTTGCCGGCGATCAGCACGGCATCTCCGGGATGCGAGGCCCGAATCCCCATCCGGATGGCTTTTTTCCGGTCCGGCTCCACCGTAAAACTGCCCTGCTCAAACTCCGGTCCCACCTGCAGGGGCGACAACTGCCTGGCGTCATGAATGCCCTTTACAATATCAGCGATAATGTTACCTGGCTCTTCTGTGCGCGGATTGTCGGATGTCACTATCGCCAGGTCGGCGTATCTGGCGGCGATTTCACCCATTTGGGGGCGCTTGCCCCGGTCCCGGTCTCCGCCGCATCCAAAAACGCAGATGATCCGGCCCGGAATGATTTCCCTTAAGGTCAGCAGAACATTTTTCAGCGCTGCGGGGGTGTGAGAGAAATCCACGAACACATACCGGTCCAGGGTATTGGGTATCCGTTCAAGTCGGCCGGGCACCATGGTGGATGTCTCAATTGCCTCGCAGATCGCCCGTGGCGCGATTCCCATGACTTCTGCGGCTGCAGCCGCACAAAGAATGTTTTCCAGGTTGAACTGACCGGCCAGGGGCGAGTGAAAGGGAAACGAGGCGCTTTGCAGATGCAGGCGGCCGTAGATCCCGTGCTGATCAAAATTCAGGCCGGAGGGGTAAACCCGGCTGCCGTTTCCCAGCCCGGTCCGGATGCACCGCTTTTGGCCCAGGATATCGGCCAGTTCCCGGCCCTTTTTGTCATCCGTGTTAATCACTGCCACGGATCCCGGCTCCCGGAGATAATGGGTAAAAAACCCCTTCTTGGCCGCCCAGTACGCTTCCATGTTTCCATGAAAATCCAGGTGGTCCTGGGAAAGGTTGGTGAAAATGCCCAGAGAAAACCGGCACCCGGCAACACGCTGAAGCGCCACCCCGTGAGAGGACACTTCCATGACCACATGGGAAACCCCGGCAGCGGCCATGTTTGCCAGAATATGCTGCAGATCCGATGCCTCCGGCGTGGTCAGGCTGCTTTTAAAGCTCTTTCCTTCGTAATGATAGTTGATCGTCCCGATCATACCGGTGGGCAAGCCGCTTCGCCTGAGCATGTGCTCCAGGAGCATTGCAGTGGTGGTCTTTCCGTTGGTTCCCGTTATGCCGATAAGGGTAAGCTTTTCAGACGGATGATCGTAAAACCGGGCCGCTGCCTGTGCCAGGGCATTGCGGGCATCCCTGACCACAATCACGGGAATACCTAAATTCATGGATTTTCGGGCCACCACGGCGGCCGCCCCCCTGGCTGCCGCATCCGCGGCAAAATCATGCCCGTCACGGCTTTGACCGGGCAAGGCAACAAAGAGATCACCAGGGCTTACCCGGTCAGAACGATACTGAATGCCTGTTATTTCAACTTCCTGAATCTTTTGCTGCCGGTCGTTGTCGACCTGCCCGGCATTGATGGCCGCCATGAGCGTTGAAAGCTTCATGCCCCCTCCTTTTCCGCCCTGGTATCATCCAATAATTCCCGGGCCGGGGCAATGTTCATGTAATTAAACGATTCCCGCACAATCTCGGCAAAGGCCGGGGCCGCCACCACACCGCCATAATGACTCACCTTGGGGTCTTTGACCATCACCAGCACAGCCAGCTCCGGAGACCCGGCCGGGGCGAAACCCACAAAAATGGCGTTGTAATCGCTGTCTTCATACGTGCCGTCTGAATTTAAAATCTGGGCGGTTCCGGTCTTGCCGCATACCCGAAACCCCCGGGGAGAAGCCTGAGATCCGGTGCCGTCGCTTTCAGTGACCGATTGCATCATGTCTTTCACCTCACGGGCCGTGGTTTCCGTAACCACTCTGCGCCTGACCTCGGGCTCGAAACTTTTCACAACCCGGCCGTTGGCATCGGTAATGGCCTTGACCATGCGCGGTTTCATCAACACCCCTTGGTTGGCAATGGCCGATACGGCTGAAAGCAGCTGAACGGCAGACACGGAAAGGCCCTGGCCGAATGCGATGGTGGCATGATCCACGGGACGCCAGTTCCGGTAATGCCGAAGCCGGCCTTCTGTCTCCCCGGGACAGTCAATGCCGGTTTTTTCACCAAATCCAAAATCGGAAAGCGTTTCATAAAGGTTTTCCGGTCCGATTCGCTCGGCGATTTTCACCGCCCCGATATTGCTGGAATATTTGATCACCTCCGCCAGGGTCAGGTCCCCGCTGGGATGGAGATCGTGAAAGGTATGCGCCCCTACGGCATAACTGCCGTCCTCGCAATCCACCCGGGTCCCGGGGGAGCACCGGCCGGATTCAAGGGCGGCTGCGGCCAGAAATACCTTCAGGGTGGAGCCGGGCTCGAAGGCATCGGTTATGGCGCGGTTGCGCCAGGTCTGTCTGGGAAACCGGGTAAAGGTATTGGGGTTGAAACCCGGGTAATGGGCCATGGCACGCACCGCTCCTGTCCGGGGATCCATGACCATGGCCATGCCGGAATCCCCGTTGAACTTGAGAACGGTTTTTTTCAGTGCCTCTTCTGCGATGTACTGGATATTGCGGTCAATGGTGAGCACCAGGTTATTGCCGGGCCCCTGCCCGGATTTTGCCTCGGATTGCTGGAAAATCCGTCCCAGGGCGTCCCGGATAAAAGTCGACTCCCGCACAGCACCGCTTAGCTGCCGGTCGTAGTAATATTCCAGGCCTTCGAGCCCGTTGCCGTCCACACCGACAAACCCGAGGATTTGCGCCCCCAGTGTCTTGTTGGGATAAACACGGGAATAATTGTCAAACAGGGCCAGGCTGCTGCCGAACTGGTTTTTGAGCTCTCGGGCCCGCTCGGGTGCCGCATCCCGCCGGATCCATACAAAGGGCCGGTCTGAGTTTAACCGGCCGGCCACTTTCGCGGCATCCATATCCAGGTGCCGGGCGATTTCCGGGGCTGCTTTTTTCGGGTTTCCGATCCTGGCCGGATGTGCGCCGATGGATACCACGCGGGTGCTGGCCGCCAGTTCCCGCATGTTGACGTCATAAATGGTGCCGCGCTTTTCCCGAAATTCGGCGGAACCGCTATACTCCCCGGAAGCCCGGCTTTTTAACCGGCTGTCTTCAATTACCTGCAGATAAACCGCCTTGCCGGCAATGGTCAGGTAACAGGCCGCAAGCACCAGACCTGCCATCAGGATGCGGCGGTTTCTGCCGGGCGTCTGGTTTGATTTTTTTTCTTTTTGGCGGCTTTTTTTCATGGCACCCTGACGATCTGTTCCGGTTTGGGGGTGATCATTCCCAACTCCGTCCTTGCCCTGGCCCCAAGGACCTGGGGGGACTTCAAGTGAACCAGCTCGATTTGTAATTTCCTGCGGGTTTCCATTAATTCTTCCTGCCGGTTGCCGGCCTCCACGATCTCATAGCCGGTGCGCCGGCACTGCACCGCACACCAGGTATCAAAAAAAACTTCAGCCAACAGCACCAGCATCAGCAAAATGCCGGCAAGAAGCGTGCGGCCGGTGAGCAGCGGTGATTTGACTTTTCGGTTTCCGGACATCGCCCGCCCCGTGCCTTAAAATTTTTCCCCCGGGTTATGGCAGCTTTTCCGCCGCCCGCAGCCGGGCGGAACGCGCCATTGGGTTTTTTTTGATTTCGCTTTCTCCGGGTTTTCCCACCTTCCTTGTCAAAACCCGCAAAACCGGTTTTTCTTCGCAGACACAAACCGGAAAATCCCGGGGACATGTGCATCCCCGGCTGTATTTGACAAACCGCTGCTTGACCATTCGGTCCTCCAGGGAATGAAAGGCGATCACGCATATGCGACCCCCGGGTTTTAAGCACGCCACAGCACGGTCAAGAAAGGTATCAAGGACTTCAAGCTCCCGGTTAACGGCAATGCGAAGGGCCATAAACACCTTGGTGGCCGGATCTATTTTTCTGCGGGCGGCATCTTTTTGCGGAATCGCCCCGCGCACGATATCGGCAAGCTGCCCGGTGGTTTCAATTGCCCTGCTTCTGCGGCTTTCAACGATTCTGCGCGCAATGCGACCCGCCCATTTCTCTTCCCCCAGATCCTTAAAAATCCGGGCAAGCTCCCCGGAATCCAGGGTATTGACCATGTCGGCCGCGCTTTGCCCGGTCTGTGGATTCATCCGCATATCCAGAGCCTCGTCCCTGCGAAAGGAAAAACCTCTGCCCGGAGCCTCGATCTGATCAAAAGACAGGCCCAGGTCCACGAGAATCGCATCCACAGCTTCAATTTCGAGGTCAAAGAGGATATGAGGCAGGTTGACAAAATTGTCATGAATCAGATGAACATTTGACGCCCAGGGAGCCAGCATCTGTTCTGCACGGTCAACCGCACCGGCATCCTGATCGATGCCGATGAGCAGACCATCCGGAAGGATTCTTTCCACAATGGCCATGGCATGCCCGGCGCCCCCCAGCGTGCAGTCGACAACGCATTTGCCCGGTTCACAATTGAGATACCCGAGCGCCTGATCGCGCATAACAGAGACATGTCGAGTGGCCATGGTTTAAAGCCCTAGTCTGGCAATTTCGTTTGAGACCTCCTCATCTTTCATATCCTCTTCGTGAAGTTTGCGTTTCTCGTCGTTCCAGTTTTCAAGTGACCAGATTTCAAAATGATCGAGAACGCCGACCAGCACGATATCTTTTTCAAGACTGGCATAATCACGCAATGACTGGGGAATCAGAATCCGGCCTTGCCGGTCCATGGGACATTCGGCCGATTCGCCGATGAAAATCCGCCTGAAACGCCGCATGGCCGGGCTTTTTTCAGCCATCTGCAGAATTTTTTCCTCAACCGTTTCCCAGCTCTGATAGGGGTAGGCCACCAGGCCCTTTTCGTCGAGACCGGGGCCGGATAAAACCAACCCATTGCCGCCATTGTTCCGGACAAGCTCCCGGAAACGCGCCGGAATATTAACCCGGCCCTTGGCATCAATGGTGTGATATGAGCTTCCCCGGAACATAAACCCCCTTTAATCCACTTTGCACCACTTTTAACCAAAATCTACATGAAACTGTGCCTTTGTCAAGGAAAAAACCAAAATAGTTTGAAAATTTTATTTGTAATTTTAAGGGGTAACGCAAAAAGAGTTCTGGTGGTGAAAAGTGGGTTTTATTACCCTACCCGCTTTATCGTGGACATCCGAAGGAAAAAATGCAAAAAATTCCATGGGCGGACTCCGATGCTTGACGAATCCAACAAGGGCGCCTAATATAAAGTTATTATTGTTAACAGCTCCACCCAAAACCCAAGGAGACAAAAATGGCAGTGATCACCATCACCAGCGAATACAATGCCGGCGGGCAGCGTGTGGCCACAGACCTTGCAAAGAAACTCGATTTTCAGTTCGTGGGCGATCAACTGGTGGCCGATGTGGCCAGGGAACTCAACCTGTCCAAACACGAGGCTGAAACCTTTTTCAAATCCGGCGGCTCCTCGATTCTGCGCTACCTGGACCGCTACACCTGCTCCATTGTCCAGAAGGTGGTGGACAGAGAGCACGGCTGTTTGGACGATGCCACCTATTATAACAAGACCCGGGAACTGGTGGAAAACATCTACAAAAATGAAAACGCCGTGATTCTGGGCTGGGGCGCCCAGTGCATCCTCCAGAAAAAGCCGGATACCTTTCACGTGCTGCTCAAAAAAAATCCTGAAAAAAAAATCAAGGATGTAATGGAAAAGCGCAAATGCAGCCAAAAGGACGCAGAGAGGCTTATTTCAAACGATGAGGAAGAAAAAAAGGCTTATATCAAAAAATACTTCCAGGCAGACTGGCATGATCCTTCCCTTTATAATATGATCATCGACATGGAGAACTACACAGCCGACCAGGCCGTGGACCTTATCGCAGAAAAAGCCGAAGGACAAATCTCCCTGGAGCAGAAATAACAGATCGGAATGTCAACGGATACCAACATGCATGATGTGGTCATTGTGGGCGGGGGGCCTGCGGGTCTGTTTGCCGCCCATTACCTGGCCGGCCACACCGATCTGAACGTGCTGCTCATAGAAAAGGGAAAGCCCCCGCAAAGCCGGAAATGCCCTTTAACCGAAACCCGGCGCTGCACCCAATGCCAGCCGTGTGATGTATTGTGCGGTATCGGCGGGGCCGGCCTGTTTTCAGACGGCAAGCTCAACTTCATTCCAAAACTGGGCAAAACCGATCTTACCGCCTTTCTTCCCCCTGATCAGGCCCAGGCATTGATCGATGAAACCGAGGAGATTTTCAACACTTACGGCATGACCGGGCCGGTGTTTCCCACCAATGCCGGACAGGCCAAAGACATCCGCAAACACGCATTAAAACAGGGCATTGACCTTCTGCTCATCCGGCAAAAGCATTTGGGAAGCGACCGGCTGCCCGGATATATCGGGCAGATCCAGGCAGACCTGGAAAAAAAAATCCGCATCCACACCCGGGAGCCCGTCATTGACGTAATCCCCGAAACCCCGGGCCGAATCCGCGTGGTCACGGAAAAAGGCAGCTACACGGCCCGGTTTGTGATCCTGGCCCCGGGAAGGGCCGGGGCGGATTGGATGGCCGGGCTGGCCGGCAAGTTCGGCCTGCAGGTGTATCAGCGGGGCATCGAGGTAGGTGTGCGCGTGGAAGTGCACAGGGAGATCATGGCGGATTTGTGCGATGTCATCTATGATCCCACCTTTTTTATCCAGACGGCCAAATATGACGATAAAACCCGGACCTTTTGCACCAACAGCGGCGGCTTTGTCACCCAGGAAACTTACAGGGATTTTGTGTGCGTCAACGGTCATGCCTTTATGGACCGCAAATCCGAAAATACCAATTTCGCGTTTCTCTCCAAGGTGGTGCTGACCGATCCGGTCACAGACAACCAGGCCTACGGCGAATCCATCGGCCGGCTGGCCACCCTGATCGGCGGGGGGCGCCCGCTGCTGCAGCGGATGGGCGACTTAAAGCGGGGCCGCCGCAGTACCTGGGCGCGCATTGAAAAAAGCGGGATCAGGCCCACCCTGAAAAGCGTGGTCTGCGGCGACATTGCCATGGCGCTTCCTGAACGGATCCTGGCCAATATCATGGAAGGGCTCGAAAAGCTAAACAGCGTGGTGCCCGGTGTGGCAAACGACGAAACCCTGCTCTACGCCCCGGAAATCAAGTTCTTTGCCACCCAGATGGCCACCAGCAGTGTGCTGGAAACCGCCATTGAGGGATTGTTTGTGGCCGGAGACGGCCCGGGCGTGGCCGGCAATATCGTATCTGCGGCCGCCACCGGCCTGATCCCGGCAAAAGAAATCGTCCGGCGGCAAACCGGCGAAGACACTTAGTTTTCTGATTGTTTCGTAAAAAGCTTTTTACCGCGTCCGCTGTTTGTCAGGAAGGAACCCCGGGTCCGGCGCCGGTTTTTTCGCTCCTGACCGTTTCCGGATTTCTTCCATCCAGCCCCGGGCTTTTGAAAGTTTACTCGCGCCGGCATTGGCTGAATTTATCCCGGAAACGCTCAATGTCGCTTCACAAACCGACCCCGCCCCCCGGGGTTCCTTGGAAGGGTTCTTGCCGGGCCAGCCCACGGGACCGGGCATGAAAACAACGCTTTTTAAGACATAAATGTGTTGCTCCGGATCCCTTGGTGTGAAGCTTTGCACACAGCCGGCCATGATGCCGGCCCGGGGGTGGTTTGCGAGTCGCATTGAGCGCGCAAGCGGTCAGCAGGGAGCAAACC
>JAIPES010000049.1 GCA_021737045.1 Desulfobacteraceae bacterium
GCAATTTCTCAGAATTTCACGTACGGATAAGTACGCTGCATTCTTCGAAATTGCGCAAGCCTTGATCTTGAACTTTTTACGGCACCATCTGAAATCAGACTTTTTACGGTGCCATCAAACTTGATAAGCCTGTAAAAAGTCTTAAAACGGATATAACTGCCAACCAACAAAGAAATAACTTCTTGATTTTACTTAACACTTAATCACTTAAAACTTAACACTGCCTGTAAAAAAGACTTTTTACAGGCATCAAGTTTGGCAGAGAAAAAAATTGACAGGTCTTGTTTATTTGCATCATATATGAGCATAAACAATGCGCATAAAAGCAACGCATATGAAAGTTGATCTTTACAATTGCCGTGCTCCCAAAAAAGCGACGAATCTTAGCAGCAATAGTGACCTTCTCAGGCAGGCAAAAGAGCATCACATAAATCTTTCAAATGCTCTGGAAAAACGCCTTATAGAGATAATAGCCGAAGCAAGACGTCGGGAATGGAGGGAAGAAAACGGAGATGCTATTGCGGCCTATAATCAACGGATCAAGGAAAAAGGCGTTTTCAGCGAAGACTTGAGAAAATTCTAAAATCTCTCATGGAATCATGACGGATTTAATACAACCCCCACCGGGCAGTGATCCGAGCCGTGGATGTCATTGTCGATAAACGCCTCTGCAATCCGGCCGCTGTCAAACAGGTCTTTTGAGACAAAGAAATAATCGATACGCCATCCTGCGTTGTTTTGGCGGGCGTTGAACCGGTAGGTCCACCAGGAGTACTTCACCGTATCCGGGTAAAGGGCCCGGAAGGTATCCACATAACCCCTTTGCTCGATATGATCGAGCCAGTCGCGCTCAATGCGCAAAAAACCCGAGCGGTTGGCATTTGATTTCGGGTTTTTCAGGTCAATTTCATTGTGGGCGGTGTTAAAATCACCGGCCACAATGACGCTTTTGCCCTGTTTGCGCAAATCATCGGCATGATCAAAAAACGCATCGTAAAAATCAAGCTTGTACTGCAGCCGCTCGTCGCTCATCTGGCCGTTTGGAAAATAGACATTAAAAAAGACAATATCTCCCAGACCCATTTCTATGACGCGTCCCTCGTCGTCAAAGCGCTGCTCGCCGATGCCGTAGCGCACGTGTTCGGGAGTGATGCGGGTATAAGTGGCCACGCCGCTGTAGCCTTTTTTCACTGTTGCGTGGCTGAAATAGGCCTCATAATCCCTGACCTGTTGCATGGGTTCGGTGAGCTGATCCTGCTGGAGCTTGGTTTCCTGGAGGGCCACGATGTCGGCATCGAGTTTGTCAATGGATTTCAGAAAATCCTTTTTCATGACCGCCCGAAGGCCGCTGACGTTCCAGGAAATCAGTTTTAAAGGGCTTTGTACCATGGCTGTTTCTCCTTATTCGGATACCGGCCGCAGATCAGCGGATTGCTGAACAATTGCGCCGATACATATCACATTTCAAAGAAAGCGGACAATGGTTTTTCCTTTAAAAAAACAATTCAAACCATTTACAATTGTAACTGGAATGCAAGCCCGAAAATTGATACAAACCCCAATCCATGCCCTGTCTGCTTGACTTTCTGTCTTTCAATGCTAACATCAAAAAAATGAAACCACGATTTCCATTGCCGGCCGGAATTCTTGTCTGGGTCATTTTGGTCGCCGGATGCTTTCTGTTTGCATGCGATCAGGGAGATGGCGTCAAAAAAGTCGATCTAAGCCAGCGCAGACAAATCCAGACACCCACAGAGTTCGATTCGCTGACCTATGCATGCCTGCCGCAGTACTCCCACAGGGTATCCTTTGCCAGGCATCACCATCTGGTGCAATATCTTGCCGAAAAAACAGATCTGGCAATCCGGCAGGTTTTTCCGGACACATTTGAAGAGCATATGCAAATGGTCCGGTCCGGGCAAATCGATATCTCATTTTCCAATCCTCTGGTTTATGCCCGCATTGCCGACCACGGCCAGGCCCGGGCCTTTGCCCGGATCGTGGAGAAAAACCAGACCCCCACCTTCAGGGGCCAGATCATCTGCCGGGCAGACAACAAGGCTATTGAAACCCTGCAGGACTGCCGGGGAAAAAGATGGATGGCCGTGGATCGGTCATCTGCAGCCGGCTATTTGTTTGCCCTGGATCATTTCCTGGAAAACGGCATATCCAAATCCGATTTCCAGCGGATATCATTTGCACCCGGTCCCGGCGGCAAGCAGGAAACCGTGGTCCAGGCCGTTTACCTGGGCCAGGCCGATATCGGCTCTATCCGGGAAGGCACACTTGAACTGGTCAAAGACCGGGTGGATCCGGCGGCCATCCGCGTACTGGATCAAACCCGGGCTTTTCCGAGCTGGGTGTATGCCGCAAGAAAAGATCTGGAATCCGAGGTGGTGGACAAAATCAAGCAGGCCCTGCTGGAACTGGACCCCGATAATGCCGATCACCGAATCATCCTTCAAAAGGCCCATTTTGAAGCGGTGATCCCGGCTCAGGATACCGACTTTGACGCCATCCGCAGGCTTTTGGAAAAAATCGGGGAAAAAGCATATGAGTAAACTGCCATTCTCCTTTCAGCGCCTGAAAATCAAAAGCAAACTGCTGTTGGGACTATCGGCTGTTGTTCTGTGCCTGGGCCTGATTCTGGGCATTATCGGCACCCACATTGCCTCTGGTGAACTCATACGGGAAAACAAGGAACGCGGCAAGGTGCTGGCCGCCAACATAGCCTACAGATCTGATGAAGCCCTGCTAACCCGGGATTTTCTACGTCTCAAAAACCTTGTGGATGAATTAAGGGATGCCAATTCAGATCTTGCTTATGCGTTTATCCTGAATCCGGCCGGCCGGGTGCTGGTGCATACCTTTGAGCAGGGGTTTCCGGTGGAATTGTTAAGCATCTACCCGGAAAACCGGCCAAACAATGTCACAAGCATGCTTCTGCTGACCAATGAGGGAAAGATTTACGATTTTGTCCAACCTGTGGAAATCCAGCAGGAATCCATCGGAACGGTGCGCATCGGCATCCACAGACAGCGGCTGGAAGCCATGATCAACCGGCTGCGTCTCTGGATTTTCGGACTCACCGCTGCGGTCACCATTGGCGCCATCATACTGGTTCTGTGGTTTTCCTCAAAATTTACCAATCGCATCAAATGCCTCACGGAATCGGCCAATGAAGTCATCAAAGGCAATCTCGAGGTCCAGTCCGCCACAGAGCCGAAGCGTCAATGCTGGGAAATCAACAAGTGCCAGGCACGCTCCTGCCCCGCCTACGGGGATACCCGGCGCAGATGCTGGTATATCACAGGCACCCTTTGTCCTTCCTGTCATTTAAAGCAGGATGCCCAGGGTGATTTAAACTGCCTGAACTGCCCGGTTTATCAACAGAATGCAGGAGACGAGATCCAGGAACTGGCAGAAGCCTTTGATTACATGGCCATGACCCTGCAGGAGCGCATTGACCAGGCCCGCAATGCGGAAAAGGAGCTTTCCCGGCAAAAGGAACTGCTGCGCACAACCCTGGACGTGACTCCCGACATGGTGGCCCTGCAGGATGAAAACCTGGTGTACCGGGCCGCAAACAAGGCCTTCTGCTCTTATTTTCAGTTAAATGAATCCGATATTGTGGGCAAAACCGATTTTGATATTTTCAGTGAATCCCAGGCGGATCAGAATTACCATGAAGACAGGCAGATCCTTCAGACCGGAAAGCCCATGTCCAAGGAAATCAGCGTCAAACAAGGGGACATGGTAATATGGTTTCATATTTTAAAGGTTCCGGTGTACGCCGAGGGCCGGATTTCCGGGCTTCTGCTGACCGCCAGAGATATTACGGTCATCAAGCAGTACCAGGAACGCCTGGTGCAGTCCCAGAAAATGGAGGACCTTGGCCGCCTGGCCGGCGGAGTTGCCCATGAGATCAACACGCCTTTGGGCATTATTCTGGGCTATGCCCAGATGCTGCTCGAAGACGTGGACTCTGACAGCCAGATGGCGGCGGATCTGAAAATCATTGAAAAGCAGACCAAGATCTGCAGCAGCATTGTCTCGGATCTGCTCGGCTTTTCCCGGCAGAGCCAGACCACACGCACGGATGTGGATATCAATGAATCCATACAAGAGGTCATTTCCTTAGTGGAGCACACCTTCAGCCTAAACCGGGTCCGGATTTTCCATGACCTGGATCCCAACATCCCGGAAATCGAGGGAGACAAGGACAAGCTCAAGCAGGTCTGGTTAAACCTTTTAAACAACGCCCTGGATGCCATCGAGCATGACGGGTGCATCCGGATCACAACCAAGCTTTGTGCCCACCGGCGGCGTGTGGCCCTTACCGTGACCGACACAGGCACGGGCATCAAGCAGGAAAATTTAAACAAAATCTTTGACCCGTTTTTTTCCACCAAGCCGGTCGGCAAGGGCACCGGGCTGGGCCTGTCTGTGACTTTTGGCATCATTCAGAATCACGGCGGCCGGATCAATGTCTTGAGCCCGGCACCCAAAGAGTATCTCCAGGAGATGGAAAATTCCGATTCGTGCATTGGCCCCGGAACCGTGTTTCTCGTGGAACTGCCCCTCTGGCAGATGGAACTTCCGGAAGAAGAGTGCGAGGAACTCGGGCTGCCCCCCAACACACGACAAACCTTATGATTTCGGAGGTATGAGATGAGCAGCATTATGGTCCTGGACGATGTGGAGGATGCCGGCGCCATGATCAAACGCATCCTTGAACGCAAAGGACATTTTGTGGCGGTTTTCACAGAAGAGCGCGACGCCCTGGCCCACGTACGCGACCAGAATGTGGATATCGCCATTCTGGACATCAAACTGAAAAAAATCAGCGGCGTGGATGTCCTGCGGCAGATCAAGGAAGAACGTCCGGAAACTGATGTGGTGATGCTCACGGGCTATCCCACCCTGGAAACCGCCAAGGAAGCCATGGGTTACGGCGCCCGGGAGTATCTGGTCAAGCCCATTGACAAAAATGAACTTGAAGAAAAAATTGCCGGCATTATAGAAAGCCGGGAAGCATCCACCTGATGTCCAAAAAACCCCAGGAAACCGCAGCCGGCCCCATCCCATTGAGCCGGTCCCGGCGGATCGGCTCACAGGCGCGCCATTTGCTGGAAAACTGGTTTTTGAAAACCTGTTTTCCAGGATCGCTGGTCCGCAAAAAATACGCT
The DNA here is from genome assembly GCA_021737045.1 of Desulfobacteraceae bacterium. GTDB lineage: Bacteria > Desulfobacterota > Desulfobacteria > Desulfobacterales > Desulfosalsimonadaceae > Desulfosalsimonas. The sequence goes on from JAIPES010000049.1 coordinate 5,190, forward strand.
GCATTCCAGCACCTGCGGGCCGGTGACCGCAGGGCCCTGGAGCTCATTTCGCAGCTGGAGGAAATCCGGCAGAAAAACAGCCCCTGCGACATTGAATACATTCGTCATGTGCTGGGTCTTCTGGATTATGAGATCCAGACCCTGATCGAGGCGCTTGTGCGGTTCAATCCGGTCAAATACGCGCTTTTGCGCAATTATCACCGCAAATACGCCTTTTATGCACACATGGCCCTGGCCGAAGATGATCCAAAAACCGAACCGCCTTTTGTGCTGGGACTGGACGAGGAATTGTCCGAATCCCTGGCCGGCGGAAAGGCGGCTCCGCTTTCCCGGCTGATCCGCGATTTTGACATTCCCGTTCCTTCCGGGATGGTGATGACCACAAGGGCGTTTTACCGCCTGCTGGAGACCAATGACCTTACCGCCTGGATTCAGAGACAGCTGGCGCACATCGGGCCAAACAATCATTCGGAAATCAACGAAATCAGCCAGGTCCTCCAGTTTGCCATCACAGAAACGCAAGTGCCGCCCGAGCTTGAAAGCGAATTTTTACACGGCATAAAGCGCCTTGGGATTGAAAACGCACCTCTGGCTTTTCGCAGCAGTGCCGTGGGAGAAGATCTGCAGGCTTCTTTTGCCGGACAGTTTAAAACCTGCCTGAACGTGGGCCTGGAAAACTGGTTTGAGGCCTACAAGCAGGTGGCGGCCAGCAAATACAGCCCCCATGCCATCCATTACCGGATGCGTCAGGGCTTTACCGATCAAATGACACCCATGGCCGTGCTGATCATGCCCACCATTGCGGCCAAAATCAGCGGCATTCTGTACACGCGCGACCCCCACCGGCCGGAAATGGCTGTATCCTACATGGTCCTGGGCAGTGGGGAGAAACTGGCCGACGGCGGCCAGTACCAGGGCCGGGCCGATTTTGACCGACAAAGCCGCCGGGTGGGGAAAGTGGCGCCCCGGGACTTTCTCGGCCCGGATCTCCTGGAAAACCTGTTTGCCCTGGGCATAAAACTCGAGGATGCCGCAGGCCGGGTGCCCCAGGATGTGGAATGGCTTTTGGACGCCTCGGGCGAGCTTCACATTCTCCAGTCCAGGCCCCTGGGAATGCCGGTTGCAGATGAGCCCGATAATCAGCCGGATTACCCGGAAAGTGCCGTTTTGATAACGGGACAGTGGGTCAGCTCCGGCCAAACCGCCGGGCAGGTGTATAAGCTAAATGATCTGAAATTTATATCCGATATCCCGGACCAGGCTGTTTTGGTGACTGATGAACTGCCGCCGGAGCTCACCCTGGCATTAAACCGGGTCCGGGCAGTGGTGGCGGAAAAGGGAAGCCCGGCCTGTCATTTTGCTTCCGTGGCCCGGGAAGCCGGCATTCCGGTGATCTGCAACGCCCGCGGCGCAGCCGATACCCTGGAAAACCAGCAGGATGTCAGCATTGACGGCAATTCCGGAAAAGTTCTGGCCGGCACCTTTTTCCGCGCAAAACCCGGCAACACAGCATCCAAAGCCCCGGAAACCCCGGTAATTCAAAAACTGGCCGATGCATTGAAATATGTCTCCCCCCTCACTCTTCCGGATTCTGAAAGCCCGGATTTTACCATTGGATCCTGCCGGAGCCTTCATGATATTGTCCGGTATGTGCATGAAGCCGGGGTTCGGGAGATGTTTTCCCTGGTTGGCCGTCGGGGGCTGGACCGGTACGGGGCAAAACGCCTGGACTCCGGCCTGCCCCTGGTGATGCATGTGCTCGACGTGCACAAGGGGCTTTCCCCGGAGGCGGCCGGCCAAAATTCCGTTTCCCTGAAACACATTGAGAGCCGGCCCATGCATCAGCTGTTTGCCGGCCTCGGGTCACCGGCGGTGCAATGGAACAGCGGCATTCTGCATTATGACTGGGATGCCTATTACAAAAGCTCAGCGGATTTCGTGGATGTTGAGAAATCCACCCTTTTCAGCAGCTATGGCATCGTGGACCGGGAATATCTGCATGCACTGCTTCGGTTCGGGTATCATTTTGCCGTCCTGGATTCGGTTCAGGGAACGGTCCCGGAGCAGAACTACATTCATTTCAGCTTCAAAGGCGGGGGCGGCAGCCCGGAGCAGCGGGACATGCGCATTTATCTGATTCAAACCATCCTTGAACATTTCGGGTTTGCGGTGCACACCACAGCAGATCTGCTGGAAGCCGCATTTGACCGCAAATCCATGGATGATACCGGAAACGGGCTGGTGGTGCTCGGCATTGTGCTGGGCAAAACCGTCATGCTCGACATGCGGCTGGAAGACCAACAACAGATTCAAACCCTTGCACGACAAATCATACAGGAAACCCATGATATTTTTCCCGTCCAAGAAAAAAGGTGATCCCATTTACCCTTTGACCTGGGTGACACCTCAGCTGGCAGTCGGCCATGCCCCCATGTCCATTGCAGAGCTCGACAGCATCAAACAGCAGGGCATCCGGGCCATTATGAACCTGTGCATGGAAATCAAGGAACTGGTTGCATTAGAAGAGCAGCAGGGATTTGAAGTGTATTACCTGCCTGTGCTGGATGAGGGGTTTCCGGAACTCAATGAACTGGAAAAGGCCCTGGACTGGCTTGATGAATGCATTTACCTGGACAAAAAAGTACTGGTTCACTGCCGCTTCGGCATCGGCCGGACCGGCACGATTGTGTATGCCTATCTGCTGCGCAAAGGATATGACACCAAAAGCGCGGCCCGAAAAATGCGCGGCGTTCGCTCCCAGCCCACGGAACAGCCCCAGAAACGGTTTCTGCACCAGTACTGGAAGAAAGAAAAGCCTTATAAAATATCTGTGGAACCCTCTTTGGCCCCGGGTTACAAGGTGGATCTCCAGCCCTATTATGACCAGACAAAAGCAGCCCTGTCCGGGACCGAGGCAGATGTCCCGGAAAATGCGGCCCGTTGCGGAAAAGACCATTGCCAATGCTGCTTTTCCCGGGTTACCATGTCTCTTGCAGAGGCTGTTTACCTGCAACTCGGGATCAATACCCAGCTCAGCAGCACCCTTCGCCGGCAGGCCATTGACCGGGCCATGGCCGCAAACACGCCTTCAGAAGCCGGAAGTCCGGAAAAACAACCGCCCTGCCCGCTTCTGGACAACGACATCTGCCTGCTTTATGCGTTCAGGCCGGCCCGGTGCCGGGTATTTGACCGCACACCCCGGGAAATGACCAAAAACTCCGCATGGCAGCTCATGGTTCTGTCCCATGAACTGCTGGAAGTCTTTCTCGAAGACACCACGCCCTACACTCCCCCGGAAATCAATTTGCCGGACGTGGTGTCCGGCAAATTTGTTCAGCAATTGTTTCACCTGATGGCCGGGGGCAGCGACGACCCTGTCATCCCCCCGGAATCAGGGCAGTGACCATGATAAACATCATGGTTTAGGCATCACCTGTCTGGTATTTAAAGGATAGTTTCACCACTGCACGAAATAAGGACACCTTGCCGCCCTCGATTTTGACATCCAGGTCCTTGACCTCGGCCACACGGGTATCCCGCAGGGATTTGGAGGCTGTTTCAACTGCGTTTTTCACTGCCTCCTCCCAGGATGTGGGGCTTGTGCCGACCAATTCGATAAATTTGTACACGCTCTCGCTCATGGTCCCTCCTTGTCCGTTAAGTTTGAAGAAAAACCTATGTTTAATATAAGAAACCCTGTTTGCTTTGTCCAACGATAAATTTTCTTCCGGGTGCCAGTCTTTCGCGGATCCCCGGGTTTCGGACCCTGTACGGGCAAGCCTTGCATTTGCCGGGCAAGTGATTATAGTGTAACCATCGAAAATAACCACTGAATATCAATGCCTAACTTGTAACTCACTGAATTCAGGCAACAGTTTAAATAATCAGGATGAGATGAAAATGAAAGATGCAAACATCCCGGATCCCAGGGAAGTTGAAAAAGAAATTTCTGATTTTCTAACAAAGAAATATGGAAACCAGGTCAAGATCGTCTCACCGGTGGTGGTACCGGATGAACAATCCCCGGAAGATTCTGCAGACAGGGGCGAAAATCCCGATGGCATCCGTTTTGACCTAAAACCCGAGGAACTCATCGGGTATCTGGACCAGTACATTATCAAGCAGGACAGCGCCAAACAAACCCTTGCCACCAAGGTATGCACGCATTTCAACCGCATCGAGCATCAGCGCCAGACCGGGACCCAGGACGAATTTGAAGGCCGGATCAAAAACAACATTGTCATGATCGGTCCCACGGGTGTTGGCAAAACCTATATGATCAAGCTGATTGCCAAAAAAATCGGGGTGCCCTTTGTCAAGGCAGACGCCACCAAGTTCAGCGAAACCGGCTACGTGGGCGGTGATGTGGAAGACATGGTGCGCGACCTGGTCCGCGAAAGCGACAATGACATTGAACGGGCCCAGTACGGCATCGTCTACATTGACGAAATCGACAAAATCGCCGGAAGCCGACAGCATTTTGGCACGGATGTATCGCGAAGCGGCGTTCAGCGGGCCCTTTTAAAGCCCATGGAGGAAACCGAAGTGGAGATGAAAGTCCCGCATGACCCCATCTCCATGATTCAGGAAGTCGAGCAGTTCCGCAAAACCGGCAAAAGGGAAAAGCGATCCGTTAACACCAAAAACATCCTGTTTATTGTCAGCGGGGCGTTTTCCGAACTGCCCGAGATCATCAAAAACCGCACCACTCAGCAATCCATCGGGTTTGGTGCAAAAATCGACAGTTCCCGGGAACCCACATCCCTGCTTTCCTTTGTGAAGTCCGAGGATCTGGTGGAATACGGATTTGAGTCCGAATTTATCGGCCGCCTTCCTGTGCGCTCGGTATTTGAACGCCTGACCCGGCAGGATCTGCTTGATATCCTCCAAAACCCCAATAACCCGGTTATCTTGAGCAAGCGGCTTGATTTTGCCACCTACGGCATTGACGTGCGGTTCTCAGACGAGGCCCTGGAATTGCTGTCCGGGCGGGCCTATGATGAAAACACCGGCGCCCGGGGACTGGTCAGCGTTATTGAGCAGGCTTTGATTCCGTTTGAGACCCGCCTGCCGTCCATGCACGTCAGACGATTTCCGGTAACACCGGAAGCCATTCAAAACCCGGAAAAGACCCTGAAAACCATGGGCCCCGGTGGCGACAGCGCCAAACAGGAAGCCGAGTTTGTCCGTGTTGCCGAACAAAACCGCGGCCATATCGTTGATTATATCCGCAAAAACCGCAAAAAACTGACTGAACAATACGGCCTGCCCCTTTCTGAATCCAGAATCACGGCCATTGCCGATTATTACTGGAATTACGTGGTGGAAATCGGCACGGCCATTCGCCGGATAAAGCATTTCTACGACCGGATCAAGAAAATCGAAATTGACTTTTACAATCGCCATGATGTCAATATTGTATTTGAAGAAGATGCCATTGACTTTATTTCCGAGAAAATGACAAATGAATCGTTGAATATTGACCAGATCTATCGTAAATTATCCGGTGATTTTGAATACGGTCTGAAACTGGTTCGGGACAAAACCGGAAAAAATCGCTTTTTTATTCCCGGCTACGCCCTGGAACAGCCCGAATCTTTTCTGGACAATCTGATTAAAACCGAATTTGCCAAATACAACATCACCCCGGAATCCATACACAAGGAAGACCGGGCGGAATAAACCGGAAACGAGGCCTCCATGATCGGAATTTCCAAGCTTTACTGCGGCACGGTGGAGCCGTCTGACGCGCTTCGCTACGGCCGCCAGTCCGGGCAACTGCCATCACACCTGCTTCAGTTCTCAATTGACAAGCGCCCGGTGGTGGTCTGGAACATCACCCAGCGATGCAATCTCAAATGCATCCACTGCTATGCCCATGCCAAGGCCAGACAGCAGGACAATGAACTGACCACAAACGAAGGCAAGGCCTTAATAGACGATCTGGCCGGCATGGGGGTGCCGGTGCTGCTGTTTTCCGGCGGCGAGCCCCTGATGCGCAAGGACATGCCGGAGCTGGCACAATACGCGGTTGAAAAAGGCATGCGCGCGGTCATTTCCACCAACGGAACCCTGATTGACGCAAAAACCGCCGGGATTTTAAAAGACATCGGCCTTTCCTACGTGGGCATCAGCTTAGACGGCAGCCGGGATATCAATGACCGTTTCCGGGGTGTGGATGGTGCTTTTGATCAGGCCCTTGAAGGTATCCGCAATGCAAAGGAAGCCGGCATCAAGGTGGGGCTGCGCTTTACCATCAACCGGTTTAACGCAGAGGAAATCCCGGCCCTGTTTGATCTGCTCGAGGAAATGGACATTCCCCGAATCTGCTTTTATCATCTGGTCTATGCCGGACGGGGCTCCACGCTTGTCAATGACGATGTCAGCCACGAAGAAACCCGCCGGCTCCTGGATCTGATCATGGACCGCACAAAAGATCTGCATGACCGGGGCAAGCCCAAGGAAGTGCTCACCGTGGACAACCACGCAGACGGGCCATATGTATACCTTCGCATGCTGCGCGAAAACCCCGAGAGGGCCGCAGAAGTCCTGGACCTGCTGCAAATGAACGAGGGCAACAACTCGGGCCGGGGCATCGGGTGCATCAGCTGGGACGGTGAGGTGCACGCAGACCAGTTCTGGCGGCATCACAGTTTCGGCAACGTCCGCCAGCGGCCCTTTTCCGAAATCTGGACCGACACCGGTGCAGACCCCCTGCTGGCAAAGCTCAAGGAAAAGAAAAACCATGTTAAAGGACGGTGTGCCCAATGCCGGTGGCTTGACATCTGCGGCGGCAATTTCCGGGTGCGCGCCGAGGCGGTCACCGGTGATGTCTGGACTCCGGACCCGGCCTGTTACCTGACAGACGAAGAAATCAAAGCAAAGCAGTAAAAAAAGCCGCGTTTCACCTTTGATGGCGCCATCTGAAAACTTATTTTTTACGAAACCATCACCTTTAAGCTCGCAAGGACGAAAAAATGCAGTTTCCTGACTACCGGCCCCGGCGCCTGCGGCAGACCGGGGCTTTCAGACGCATGGTCCGCGAAACAACCCTGAAAACAGACGATCTGATCATGCCCTTTTTTGCCATTGGCGGAAAAGACGTGAAAAATCCCGTACCCTCCATGCCCGGCCAGTACCAGTTGTCTGTGGACAACCTGGTCAAAACCGTCAAGCAGGCCGCGGACCTGGGTCTTCCGGCAGTTATTGTCTTCGGCCTGCCGGACAAAAAAGATCCCCTGGGCACCCAGGCCTATGCCAAAGACGGCATTGTCCAGAAAGCCGTGCGCGCGGTCAAGGACAAGTGCCCGGACATGATGGTGATCACTGATGTGTGTCTGTGCCAGTATACGGACCACGGCCACTGCGGTATTGTGGACAAGGGTATGATCGACAATGACGGTTCCCTTGACCTGCTGGCCCGCACCGCCCTTTCCCATGCCCAGGCCGGCGCGGACATGGTGGCTCCGTCAGATATGATGGACGGCCGTGTGGGAATGATCCGGGAAACCCTGGATGAAAACGATTTTGCCAATGTGCCCGTCATGTCCTATGCAGCCAAGTACTGCTCGGCCTATTACGGACCGTTTCGGGAGGCGGCCGATTCCTCCCCGCAGTTCGGCGACAGGCGCACTTACCAGATGGACCCGGCCAATGCACTAGAAGCCGTCAGGGAGGCATCTCTGGATGTCACCGAGGGCGCAGACATTCTCATGGTAAAGCCCGCCCTGCCATATCTGGACGTGATTTACCGCATCCGGGAGGAATTTGACCTGCCGGTGGCCGCCTATAATGTTTCCGGCGAATATGCCATGATCAAGGCGGCTGATCAGATGGGCTGGCTTGACGGCAAAGCCGTGGCCATGGAAACACTGACAGCCATCAAGCGCGCAGGCGCGGACATGATTCTGACCTACTTTGCCATGGAAGCCGCCCAGGTGCTAAATCAATAAGGATTTGATTCAATGAGTTCTGATTCCCAGCATCCCCATGCACATCCATCCGCCCAGGGCGGTCCTCCCGGCGGCCCCGGCACCCTGCGGCTGGTGGCCTGGGAAACCACCCGAAACTGCAATCTCTCATGCGTGCACTGCAGGGCCGCGGCCACCTGTGGGCCGTATACCGGAGAACTCGATACCCAGGCGTCTTTTCGCCTGCTGGACCAGATCGCGGAAACCGGCAGTCCCATTATAATATTGACCGGCGGCGAGCCCATGCTGCGCGAAGATATCTACGACATTGCCGCCTATGGCACCCGGCTTGGCCTTCGGATGGTCATGGCGCCCAACGGTACCCTGATCACGCCGGAAACAGCCCAAAAAATCGCCGATTCCGGCATCCAGCGCATCAGCGTGAGTTTGGACGGGGCTTCAGCCAAGCGTCATGACGGGTTCAGGGGTGTGGAAGGTGCCTTTGAAGGGGCCCTTTCGGGCATCCGGGCGGCAAAGCAGGCAGGCATTGAATTTCAGGTCAACACCACCATCACGCAATTAAACCGCGACCAGATCCCGCAGATCATGAAACTCGCCGAGGACCTGGGGGCCGTGGCATTGCACATTTTCCTGCTGGTACCCACTGGCCGTGGCAAATATATCGTGGATCAGGCCATCACTGCACAGGAATACGAAGAAACCCTGAACTGGTTTTATGACCAGAAAAGCCGGACAAACCTGCAGCTCAAAGCCACTTGCGCGCCCCATTACTACCGCATATTGCGCCAGCGGGCCCGCTCGGAAGGAAACTCCGTGACCTGGCAGACCCACGGGCTGGATGCGGTCACCCGGGGTTGTCTGGGCGGCACAAGCTTCTGCTTTATCTCCCATCAGGGAATCGTCCAGCCCTGCGGATTTCTGGATTTAAACTGCGGCGATGTGACCCGGGAATCCTTTGTCCATATCTGGAACAACTCTGAACAATTCCAAAAACTCCGGGATTTTGACCAGTTAAAGGGCAAATGCGGGATATGCGAATACAAGCGGGTCTGCGGCGGATGCCGGGCCCGGGCATACGAGGCCACCGGCGACTGGCTGGCAGAAGAACCCCTTTGCCTGTATGAGCCCGCCAAAGGCAGGGTGAATGCAGCCCCATGACCTGACCTGCCGTCAGATGGCCGGCCAGCGCATTATCGCCGGTTTTCAGGGCACAGGGTTTAACGCGGATTTAAAACATCTGATCCGCGACCTCTGTGTTGGCGGCATTATCCTGTTTTCCCGAAACATTGAAACCCGGGGGCAATTGCGCCGGCTCACTGCGGATGTGCAAAAATATGCCAAAGACTGCAGCCGGCCGCCGCTGTTTGTTGCCGTGGACCAGGAAGGCGGAAGCGTGGCAAGGCTAACAGCCCCGGATTTTACGGAATTTGGCGATGCCGTGGATTTTGCCGGAAAAACCGATGCGGCCCGGTTTGCCCGGATTACGGCGGCAGAACTGGCCGATTCAGGCATCAACATGGACATGGCCCCGGTCATGGACGTGGCCGACCCTGGCATTGAAAGCATCATGGCCAGGCGCGCCTTTGGCACAAATCCCGGTTATGTGGCGGAAATGGGCACAGAGATCATCAACGGCCTTCAGAAAAAGCGCATCATGGCCGTGGCCAAACACTTCCCCGGTATCGGCCGCACTACGCTGGATTCCCACCTGGATCTGCCGGATCTCAATACCCCGGCCCAAAGCCTTTATGCCCGGGATCTTGTACCGTTTCAGGCGGCTGTCAAGGCAGATGCCGCCGGCATCATGCTTTCTCACATCCGGTATATGGCATTTGACCGCCTTTGGCCGGCCAGCCTGTCTGCTGCCGTGACCACAGACCTGCTGCGCGCCAAGATGGGTTATAACGGGCTGGTGATGACAGACGATCTGGAAATGGGGGCGGTGGAAAAACACTACGGCATGGAAACCATGATTTGGCAAATCATGACTGCGGGCATTGACATTGCGCTGATATGCCACTCAATGGACAAGATCCGGACAGCGGCCCAAATATTTGAACAGGCCATAGAACACGAAAAGCAATACCGGCGCCAGGCTGAATCGGTTTCCCGCATTATCTCAGCCAAGCGCCGGTATCTGTTCTAAGCGTTTTTATTGTTATCGATCATGTATGATAAGCCTGTAAAAAGTCTTTTTTACAGGCAGTGTTAAGTTTTAAGTGATTAAGTGTTAAGTAAAATCAATAAGTTGTCTCTTTAATGGTTGACGGTGATATCCGTTTTAGGACTTTTTACGGCACCATCATGTATTACTGCAGCGATTCCAGCGCCTTTTTGCGCTGCTGTTCGTATTCGGATTCCGTGATCAGGCCCTCTTCATAAATCTCCTTTAAATATTCCAGCTGATCCCTGACTTCCTTGCGAAGGGCTTCCTTGTCCTGCGGGGAAGGTGCCGGTGCCGGCTGTACCTGCTGCTGTGCAGGCTGCCGGGTCTGCATCTGCTGCTGCGGCTGCTGGACCTGCCGGAAAGACTCGGACTGCTGCGATCCGGAGGGTGCGGCATACTGCATACCGGTCTGCTGGCCGACTTGCCGGGCAACGGCTGCCCTGAGATGTTCGAGATTGACAGCCAGGCGCATGGGCGCTGATTTTCCGTCTTCAAACTGATACACCTGCATGTAAGGCTTGGGCGCGATCACCTCGGTGTCTGCGTGCCGGAGTTCCAGCACGTCAAACCGATGGCTGGACCTTGACCCCTTGGGCTCGCCGTCCACGTCAATGACCGCATTGATCCAGGCAAAGGCAATATGCAGGGTGCCGTTTTGATCCACAAACATCACGCCTTCGGTTTTGCGCTGTTTTTCAAAGATCAGCTCAACTGCCCGGTTATGGGAGGTAAAATGAACCCGCTGACCGGAATCCGCCGAAGCCAGAGCCTTGGAAAGCGCCGGGGCCAGACGGTCGATTTCCCTTTGCTGAAAAATCTGGGTTTCACCGGATCGGCCGATGACCGAGGGCTGGGGCATATAGCGCAAATCCTCGAGGAGCCAGCTCATGGTAAACGAATTGATTTCCGCCGGGTGCCTGTAGTTCTGATCCACCACCTGCCCGTTTTTCATCTGCTGTTCCAGGCGGACCACCACGTTTTTGTCCCTGGCCACATCCGTGTCCTTCCACCCACCGCCGGAACTGCAGCCCGCTGCAAACAGTGCAACCAGTAAAACCGCGATCATGTATCGCTTCATTTCATTTCCCCCAAACATTTGAGATTCGTTAAACATATTATTTCCGTGAGATGCAATTAGAACAGCAAAGCGCAGGGACAGGTTTTTATCCCATGATAAATCCGGAGCCCGCCATTTCAGATGCCCGGTACACATCATAGGCGGCCTCGTCCAGGGGATAGTCCCAGCAGCCCTGGCGATGCAGCATCCAGCCGCCAAAGCCGGTTTTAAACCGATAAAGCCCGTACATGGGATGCTCCGGATCAGGATACGGGGAGACACCAAACAGGTCATATTCCCGGCATCCGGCCATGCGGGCCCGGCTGATGGCCTCCCACTGTACGGCATACGAGCCCATCCGGTTCTTATGGTCCGAAGACGAGGCCCCGTATAGATAAGTCGCCCGTGACCCGGAAATGGCCAGAATGATCCCGGCCAGGGGTTTTCCCTCTGCCTCTGCCATCAGCAAATGCACACTTGCCGGTGACTGGCATTGCCGATTTTTCACCTGAAACACCGAGGCAAAGTAGTCCATATCATTTAAGCTCATGTTGTGCCGACGGGCTGTCTGGCAGTACAGATCATACCAGGCGGCCAAACCCTCCATGCCGGCATCGCGCACGGTCACCCCTTTTTTGGCAGATAACCGGATGTTGTAGCGGGTCTTGGGCTTCATGCGGGCAAGGATCCGGTCCCTGTCAGATGCCACGTCCACCAGCACGGTATCCGGCGGCAAAAGGTCAGTCGGGGCTTTTCTTAGGTTCCAGTGCTCGGTATCAAAATTCATTCGCATTTCCTGGACCCTGACCTTTGGCGCTCCCATCCACTGGTTGTCCTCGGTGTACCGGTCCGGCTCATCTGCCCACGGAGACTGCCAGGGCAGATCATAGCGAATAAAAACACAGTTTTCCGGCAACTGGGTTCGGAGTTCTTCCGAAAGATTTTCCAGCCAGCACCCGCGGCGTTCTTCATCCGGCAAAAGCTCCGGCCCAAAGGGCACGTAGGCCATGCACGAATCCGTGCCAAGGCTGCGCAGCACCACCAGCATATCCCGGCTGCCGCCCCGGGGATATGAATGCATAGACTCGGTTTGTCCATTTTCAGCCCGGTCCTTTGGCGTTACCATGAGGTCAAATGCCCGGGCCTGCCGGCCCTGCTGTTTTTTGAGCCGGCCCCAGTAAGCGGTCTGCTGCAGGTGCGGGGTGGGAATCAGATGTCTTGTTTTCTTCGGGATTACGGATACATCCATGGTCAGTATTGTTTTATCCGGAACAGCAAAACCATTCCGGTTTGTCTCCTTTTTCAGTGTTTCCGCCTATCCAGCGGGAATTTGTGAGATTTTTGCCACATTACACAACATCACCCCCCAAGGTCAAGCCTTCATAAAGTTTTTAGCCTGGTATGGACAATTCGGGAGAATATATGCAATTATCCCCTCTGATGGCGCCGTAAAAAGTCTGATTTCAGATGGCGCCGTAAAAAGTTCAAGATCAAGGCTTGCGCAATTTCGAAGAATGCAGCGTACTTAGCCGTACGTGAAATTCTGAGAAATTGCGCGTAACGCAGATATTGGACTTTTTACGGCGCCATCCCCTCTGCATTTAAAAACCTGAAGCGGGTACAGGGGATCAATCATGAAAGGAAGTCATTTTACAATACTGCTTATTGTAATCACAGCAGTTGACGTGCTTGTGCCCTATTTGTGGATCGGCGGTATTGCAAGCCTCGGCGCATCTTTTCTGTTCTGGTGCGCGTTGACCCTGGCTGTGATTGTGTTTGCCGTTGCGGCCACACGCAACTGGGGGAGGCCGGTTTGAATTCTTTTTTTGTATGGCTGGCCATGGTCATCTGGTCTGCGGCCGCGGTCTGTATTGCTGCAGCTGCCCGCAGAAATCTGCTTGCCGGCGCCAGCGAGTTTTTCATCGGCGGCCGGCGGCTGCGCGGGTTTGTTTCCGGCATGACCTATGCGGCCACCACCTACAGCGCATTCATGCTCGTGGGCCTGGTGGGCCTGACCTATAAAACCGGGATGGGCGCCCTTGGCTTTGAAATGACCTATCTGATTTTCACGGTGCTGCTGCTTGTAACCTTTGGGCCGCGTTTCTGGCTGGCGGGCAACTGGTATGACCACATCACCCCGCCGGAACTGCTGGCCAACCGGTATGGCAGCAAATGGGTGGGCGTGGCTGCCGCAGCCATTTCCTTTTTCATGCTCATTCCCTATGCCTCGGTGCAGTTGATGGGCATGGGTTTTCTGGTCAGCGGCATTACCGGCGGGCAAATCCCATTTATGACCGGGGTGCTCCTGATGGTGGCCCTTTCAGGGTTTACCGCGTTCTGGGCGGGCATGCGCTCTGTGGCCTGGACCGATGCATTCCAGGCCGTTACCATGCTGGTCACCTCCCTGGCGGCCCTGGGCTGGACCCTGTATCATTTCTTCGGCTCCCCGGCCGGGTTTGCCGAAGCCGCATCCAAACAAATCCCGGAGCTGGTGACATTTACCTGGGAACCGGCCTTTTTTATCGGCCTCACCCTGCCCTGGGCCTTTTTTGCCCTGACCAATCCCCAGGTGTCCCAGCGCATGTATGTGCCGGATTCAGCCGGCAGCCTCAGACGGATGATTATCTATTTCGCCCTGTTCGGGTTTGTCTACACAATCATCAGCACCCTGTTCGGCCTGGAAGCCGCCATGCTCATCCCGGGGCTGGACAATCCGGACAAGGCCATGGCCCACATGCTTGCCAGGGTGCCCACTGCCATGGGCCTGGTCATATTTGTGGGCATCTTTGCCGCGGCCACATCCACCCTGGGCTCAATTGTGCTGACCCTGAGCTCCATGTTTGCAAGAGACATTGCCAAACAGATCCGGCCCGGTATTTCTGAATCCGCAGAACGTCTTCTGGGCCAGATGTCCATACTGGTGCTGCTTGCGGCCTGCATTGTTTTTGCCTGGCTGCGCCCCGGGCTGATCACGGTTGTTTCAAGCATGGCTTCAGGCGGTCTGCTGGTCATGGCCCCGGCCATTGTGGGCGTGTTTTTCTGGAAAAAGGCCACGGCTGAGGGTGCGCTCTGGTCCATGGTCATCGGCGGGCTGGTCACCGCAGTGATGTATCTGGCAAAAATCCATCCCCTGGGCTGGTGGCCCAGTGTCTGGGGCGGAGGCCTGACGGTTATTGTGTTTATCTGCGTCAGCCTTTTAACAACACCGCCGGACAATGCAGGCGCCTTTATTGACCGGGTGGAAGAAGAACTTGACCGCCACGGCTTCCGCCTGTGGCTGGGCCGAAAAAAAACACGACATCCCGGGAAATACAGACGTGTCTAATATACCGGAAATGTATCCATGACTTCATTGACGCCGGCTTTGGCAAGTTCCCTTGCGGTTAACCATTTGGCCCCGCGCCTGAAAAACTTTTTGGCTTTCAGCAGATTTTCAGACAGAGATTGCTGGGTTTCAGCAAAAGTCTGCGACCAGAGGACCTCTCCGCTGTCCACTTCCACCAGATAAAGGGCAAAAGCCACAGAGGCGGGCTGCTCAGCGCTGTAATCACTTCCGATCCGCTGCTGGTACCGCCAAACATTGCCAACCAGCATATAATCAACATTCAGCTTTTCTCCCACCTCCATGACCAGATCAAGGGGCGTTTTTTCTTCAAAACCGTACTTTGCCGAATCATAGGCTTTTTGGACGATCTCCTGCGAAACGGCCCGGGATTCCAGACGCTGCAAGAGTTTGGACTGGACCATGTCGGTGAGGATCTGATCTGCATTGTCTTTTAAACCGGTATCATCTTCGCAGAACCGGCCCATGGGACAGGTCAGGGTCTGGCCCTGCCCCTCGGGGTTCTGGCCTTTGATCAGGGGCAGCAAGGCAACAGAGGCCGTCTCATCTATTCCGTTGTCATTTTTGTCATTGGTTTCGGCCTGCACTGTGCTGGATAAAAACAGCATCAATAAAAAAACAAGCAGTACCTGCCCTGTTTTTTTGAGAAAAGCCGCCTGCCTGCCTGTTTTTTTCCTGTCCTGGAAGTTTTTCATTTTTTTGCCCCGCTGTGAACCTGTATTATGTTAGTGATTGAGATAAACACTGGTGTATACTTTATTATAATCATTTGTCAAAATTTGTCAGCTCTAATCCCGCAAAATGCCTAAATTCAAATAATAACACTTAAGCGCGAGGTGAACCATGATCCAAAATCGCATCTGCAGTCTGCTCGGCATCCGTTATCCCATCATTCAGGCTCCCATGAACTGGGTCAGCGGCGCTGCCCTGACCGCAGCGGTGTCGGAAGCCGGGGGCATGGGCACCATCGGACCCAATGCAGGGGCGGATAAAATCAACCCCGACGTGGAGGCCACCGGAGAGCTGGTACGAAAACAAATCCGCAAGGTGCGGGAACTCACAAACAAACCCTTTGCGGTAAATGTGGTTGTGGGCTTTGGCGAGGACACGAAATATTCAAAAAAAATCGTGGACGTGCTTGTGGAAGAAAAGGTCCCGGCCGCAATCGTATCGGTTGGCCGACCCGACACCTACACCCAAACCCTGAAAAATGCCGGCATCAAGGTGCTGCACGCCATCTCAACGGCCCGCCACGCCCAAAAAGCCCGGGATGCCGGCGTGGATGCGGTCATCTGCGAAGGTTTTGAAGCCGGCGGGCACAAGGGGTTTACCGAGCTGACCACATTCGTGCTCACTCCCATGGTGGCCGATGCAGTGGATATTCCCGTGGTCACCGGCGGCGGCATCGGTGACGGACGCGGGATTCTGGCCGCCCTGGCCCTTGGGGCCGACGGCATTTACATGGGCTCGCGCTTTATGGCCACACTGGAGTCTGAAAGCCATGACAAGGTCAAACACGCCATTGCCGCAGCCAACGACGTTTGCACCGTATCCGTATCAAAAGAATTCATGCTGGCGCGGGACCTGGCCAACACGTTTACGGAACAATTCCAGGAAATGCGCAAATCCGGCGCTTCCACCCAGGAGTTGATCACTTTTCTCGAAGAGCACGGCCAGTACCAGTCCCAGCACCTGGGACAAGCCGAGGACGCGGAGATCTGCTGCGGTCAGGTGGCCGGCCTGATCCACGATATCCCCCCGGCAGCCCGGCTTATGGAACAGCTCATATCAGACATTGAAAAACGCTTTTCGCAACTGGAGCAGCAGGTCAAAAATTTTTTCTGAGCCAACACCCGATCAGGTTATTGGCCCAAGGTTCAAATTTTACCAAATATGGATGCTGTTGCACAAACAACCCAGCCAGGCAGCCCCGGCGCTTTGACATGGGCATCCGGCGGCCGGGCCATAAACCAGTGTTAACAATGAACCGACCGACCACAAAAGAATTGTTCAACAAAATCCGGGACGCCCGTCAGGCGGTGGCCAGCGAGCGCATCGAGATCGTGGAGGCCGATGCAGTGGCCGCTGATGCCATTGAACTGGAATACGATCTGGAAACCGAGCTCAAGGCGATCCTGGAGAATTTTCTGGACAGCATTTCCCCACAGGACTATGCTGGCCCCCGGCCGCCACAGAAGTCGTACAAAGACAAGATCCAGGGACTGGATATTTTTGCCTTTGTGTTGGATTCCACATATTTTAAAGTAGCTGCATATATCAAGTTTGCCATTGCCCATGAAACATTCTGGCTGGTTTCTTTGCACAAAAACCGGCTGAATAAGGAGAAGCCATGAGCCATAATGAATCCGGCAAGGACTGCCCAATGGAGTGCGGCTTCATGGAGCCTGAAACCTGCGAAAAAACCATTGTGTTTCGCGGGATTAAACTGTGCGTACCCATCACCCGGCACACGTGCCCGCACTGCGGTATCACCGGCAGCGATGTGGCATGCACGGCTGCCGTGCAGCAGGAAATCGCCGATCAGTTCCGCGGGAAAACCGGTCTGCTCACAAGCCGGCAGATCCAAACCCTGAGGGAGGCAAAAAACATGACCCAACAGGACCTTGCGGAAAAGCTCGAAGTGGATGCTGCCGCTGTCCGGCGCTGGGAAAAGGCCAACATCCAAAGCCGGGACATGGATCAGATCCTGCGCAGAATTCTGAAATAGGCGATTTCTGACCACATTTCCCCCTCCTGCCCTTTTTTGGTCCAATGATTTCTGTGCGATAATTTCCAAAAGGGCTTGATGCAGTCGTAAAAAGCTTTTTACCGCGTCCGCTGTTTTTGAAGGAATAAAGCCCTGCGGTCGGCGTCGGCTTTTTCGCTCCTGACCGTTTTTGCGGATTGATCAAAT
>JAIPES010000050.1 GCA_021737045.1 Desulfobacteraceae bacterium
GATCCGGGGCCTTCCGGCTAAACGAGGAAGGCTACATGGTCAACCCCGAGGGTTATGTGGTCCAGGGTTATGAACATATCGGGGGAGGCGAGTTCCAGGACCTGGCCGGTGATGTCCAGATCAATACCCGCTCCTCTGTACCCGGAGAGGCCTCTTCCATGGTGGAGCTGACAACCAACCTCAATGCCAACACGGACACCAATAAAGCGGCTACTCCGGGCCGGGCGGCCATCGGCATTACGGATGCTGAAGCAGCTTCAGTTGGAGGGGTTGATATTTTGGTGGATACCGCTTCTGTGAGTCCGGATTTGACCTCTGTTTCCGACGGAAGTAGTCTCGCCGCTGCACTCAATGATGTTGACGGTCTTTCAGCTTCCTACGACGGTGATACAGAAACGCTAACACTGGCCACAGAAGCCGGTGACACCCTTACTTATAGCAGCGACGGTTTCCTGGAGGACGGTTCTGGAAATGAGCTCGGAAACCTGAGAAGCCATTTTGACGGCGACGGCTGGGACATTAACAACCCTGTGGCTTCCTCGGATTTTGCCACTACTTCGGAAGTTTATGATTCTTTGGGCAACACGCATCTGATCACCACCTATTTCAGAAAAACCGCTCTTAATCAGTGGGAGTACAATCAGGTGGTGGCTGGTTCAGAGCTGGATATGGACGCGGGCAATTTCAGTGTTGAAGACATTTCCTTTGATTCAGAGAACCAAATTGACCAGGTCCGGGTTGGTAGCGGCACAGTCGGCTTTAATGATTCGGGTATTCTTGACACCATTAACGGAGATACCCGGCAGGATTTGGGAAGCGCGTGGCCGGAAGTCAGCATAGCAGAAGACAAGCTGGTGTGGGATAACGGCTCCAGCCAGGGAGATCCCTTGGGCTACACCTTGAACTTAACCCAGTTTGCCACCGAGTCCCGGGTGGTCACCCAGCAGTCAGACGGCTATAGTTCCGGTTATCTCAATGATATCAGCGTGGACAAGGAAGGCATTATCACGGGCACCTATTCCAATGGTGAATCCCGGTCCCTGGCCCGGCTGGCCCTGGGCAAGTTTGCCAATGAAAACGGCCTGCAAAAGCTGGGCAATAACCTCTACTCCCCCACACGGGAATCCGGGCCCGCGGATATCGGAACCCCGGGGGCCGGTTTCGGCCGGATTTTTTCCAACTCCCTGGAGCAGTCCACAGTGGACATTGCCGAGGAATTTACCCGGATGATCACCACCCAGCGCTCGTTTCAGGCCAATTCAAAGACCATTACCACTACCGATGAAATGCTGGCCGAAGTGATCAATATCAAGCGGTAGGGGTCAAGTCAAAAATTTGTCTTTTTAGTGGGGCCGGTCTGTCAGGACCGGCCCTTTTTATTTCATGGCCCGGCGCCGGCGCCTTTTGGAAAAACAAAAAAACTCCGTAAAAATTACTGAAAGCCTGAATACATCCCTCTTGTTTGCCATTGGTTCCTCCCTGTCCGGTCCGTTTTTCATGGTTTGGTATGGTGCTTGCAAAGCAAAAGGCGAAAAGGAGATCTTGTTTATGGATTTTTCAACGCTTCTGGGTATTGTGGCTGCTTTCGGGCTGATGATCATGGCGATCATGAGCGGCAGCGGAATTATGGTTTTTGTCGAACCCCAGTCCATCATGATCGTTGCCGGCGGCACCCTTGGGGCCCTTCTGGTGCATTACCCGTTTGGTGAGGTGCGCCGGGCTTTTTCCGTGGCGCAGAAGACCTTTTTTTACAGGGAAGTGCCGCCCCTGCAGCTCATTGAGCAGTTAACCGAGTTTGCCGGCAAAGCCAGAAAGGAAGGGCTTCTTTCGCTTCAGGCCATGGCCAAGCAGGTGGAGGACCCGTTTCTGGTCAAGGGCCTGCAGATGGCTGCTGACGGCCATGAGCCCGAAGCCCTGGAGCATATGATGGTCCGGGAAATTGACTATATCCGTGAACGTCATGAAAGCGGGGCCGAGATTTTTGCCGCTCTGGGCACTTATGCCCCGGCCATCGGCATGGTGGGCACCCTGATCGGACTTGTGCAGATGCTTCAGAGCATGGATGATCCCTCCACCATTGGTCCGGCCATGGCCATTGCCCTGCTGACCACCTTTTACGGTTCTGTTGCAGCCAATGTCGTTTTTCTGCCCATGTCCGGGAAACTCAAGACCCGGTCTCAGCACGAACTGCTCAAAAAAGAGCTGATCGTGGAAGGTATGAATTCGATTCTGGCCGGGGAAAACCCCCGGGTCATGGAACAGAAGCTTCACGCCTACCTCCAGCCCAAGGACCGGCAGAGCGTGTTTCAGAAAAAAAAGAAAAAATAGCCAGTCTGCGGGGGCATTTTCATGGCCGTCAAAAGAAAGAAAAAAAACACGGAGAGCAACGGACCCTCGGCTCCGGCCTGGATGGTGACTTACAGCGACATGGTCACTTTGCTGCTGACCTTTTTTGTGCTCATGCTTTCCATGGCGGAAATGGACAAGGTCAAGTTTCAGCGTGCCGTGGTATCCCTGCAGGGGGCATTCGGCATCATGGAAAACACGCCTCCGGATGAAACCAAGACCGATGTCATTCTCCCGGAAATCGAGCCCATTCCCCTGGAAATGCTTCAGAGCGTATACCGGAAAATGCTGCTGGATCTGCAAAAGCTTGAGCTGGATGAAGACATTGAGCTGGTCAAGGATCGCGGCGCCATCGTGCTTAGAATAAAGGAAAAGGTGCTTTTTGACCTGGGTTCCACCCGGCTGAAAAAACAGGCCGAGCCTGTGCTGCGAAAAGTGGCCCGGCTGGTCAAGCCCCTGCCGTTTCAGGTCCGCATCGAAGGCCATGCTGACAGCCAGCCCTTTGGTGCACTGGACCAGACCAATTGGGATTTGTCCGCCCAGCGGGCAATCGGGGTGGTGAAATTCATCGCCCAAAATGAACTGCTCACCCTGGATCGCTTGTCTGCTGTGGGATATGGGGCGCAAAAGCCTCTGGTGCCCAATGACTCTCCGGAAAACCGTGCTTTGAACCGGCGGGTGGAGTTCGTCCTGGAAATCGGCGGTGATTACCGGCAGGAGTTGCCTTTTCTGGTGGATTCCAGCGATCAGCTGCCCTTTTAAGCAAATTCCCGGATGCCGGGTTTTACGATTCATCATTGTTGAAAGATTGCGTTAACCATTGAACCAAGGAGTGGCCGTCATGGCAAAAGAAAAGGAAAAACAAGCACCGGAAAAAACCGCCAGTCCTGTCAGGCGGCTGTTTTTTATCGGGGTGCCGGTTCTGTTGATTTTACTTGCTGCAGCGGGGACAGGGCTTTACCTGCTGGGCGCATTGAACACAACAGGTTCAGCCGAAGCCCGGCAGACCGATACCGGCAGGGATAAAACCGAGCTGGGGCCCCTGGTGGAGATGGATGATTTTGTGGTCAATATCGTTCACCGGGACAGCACCCGTTTTCTGAAAGTGGGCATCACCCTGGAGACCCGGGACCAGGCCAGCAGCGAATCCGTTACAAAGCGCATGCCACAGATCACCGATTCCGTGCTGCTGCTTTTGGGCAACAGGAAATACGACGATGTCAAGGACCTTCAGGGCAAAATGCAGCTCAAGGCCGATCTGCTGGCCAAGATCCGCTCTCTTGCCGGCAAGGGTGAGGTCACCAACCTTTATTTTACTGATTTTGTGGTTCAATAACAAACAAAGAGGCGTCCAGTGGAACGGATTTTAACACAGGAAGAAATTGACGAGCTGCTTTTGGCTTTTGATGACGGGCAAATCGAGCCCGCTTCCGGAGGCCCTGCCGGCGGCGCATCTTCGGCTGCCGCACCCAGGGGGGAGAAGCGGGTTGCCAGCATTGACCTGATCCGGGGCCAGAATTACAGCAAGTGGCGAATCGCCAACCTGGACATCGTGTTTAATTCCTTTGCCCGTTATTATTCCATTGCCCTTTCCAACAGCCTTCAGCAGGGCGTGACCGTATCCAGGGCGGAAATCGTGTCCCGGTTTTTCGAGGATTTTCTGGTCAGCCAGGAAAAGGCCGGGCTGCTGGGGGTGATGTCTTTGGAACCGCTTAAGGGCAACGCGCTGATTATCTATGACAAGGCCCTTTGCTTCGGCATGGTGGAAGTAATGTTCGGCATGCCTGGCGGTGCAGAGTTCATGACATTTGACCGGGATGTCAGTGCCATTGAGGCCAATATTATAAAGGGCCTGATGACCGAAGGCTGCAGGGTTTTTAACCGGGCGTTCGAGCCCCTTGAACAGCTTGCCACCCGGATCACCCGGGCGGAGACCAACTGGAAGATGTTAAATATCCTGGCCCCGGAAACCGAGGTCATCCAGATCATCTTTACCGTACAGGTGGGAGATCTGGAGGGAAAGATTCAGCTCGTGATTCCTTATTTCTCCCTGGAGCCCTTTAAGGATCGGCTTCGCAACGAGGGCCTGCAGCTTGCCGAGGACAAGAAGGAAGCCTCCTGGGGCCGATTTCTGACAAAGGAGGCGGAGAAAATGGAAATTTCGGTTTCAGCCGTATGGGGGGATTTGATTCTCACAATCGGGGAAATTTTAAGCCTGGATAAGGGAGATATTATCGGTCTGGATTATGATGAACAGTGTCCGGTAACAGTTATGGCCGGCGCACAACCCAAATTTGGCGCCCAACCCGGGGTAAAGGACGGCAAAAAGGTCGTTCGCCTCGTCAAACAGGAAGTCGCAGGAGAGTAAACCATGGCGGAAAGCAAAAAACAGGATGCAGAAGGCACAGCGCAGGACTCGCAGGCGTCCCGGACAGAGACCTCCCGGGGGCGGCTCGAATCGGCGGCAGGGGACGCCGGAAACGGGGACAATCAGGCCAAGGGGATTGATTTTCTTCTGGATGTTCCCCTGCAGGTTTCCGTGGAAGTGGGACGGGCCCGGATGCTGATCAAGGATTTTCTGCAGATGAAAGAAGGCGGGGTCATTGAGCTTGACAAACTGGCTGACGAACCCCTGGACTTGTATGTCAATTCCCGGCTCATTGCAAGGGGGGAGGCTGTTGTGGTCAATGAGAAATTCGGCCTGCGGTTAATCGATGTGGTCAGTCCGTCTGAGCGCATCGAGAAGTTGAGGTAGCGTCCATGTCCAGACTGTTGTTTTTCATTTTATTGATTGTGCCCGCGGATCTTTTCGCCGCAGAGACGGCTCCGTTGAACCTGTTTCGCTCAGGGTTGAAGCTGGCCGTGGCCATGGCCATTGTCATCGGGATCATGCTGCTTTTCCATGCATTGAGCCGAAAGGGCTTCCGGTTGCTGGAAAAACGTCAGGGCGGGCGCATTCGGGTGATGGAATCACGCCCCATGGGCGGCAGAAAGGCCCTGTGTCTGGTGGAGGTCGACGGCCAGCGCCTGCTTCTGGGATTGGGCAACGACCGGGTGGAACTGCTGCATCATTTTGATGCAGAGGCAAATCCGGCCACGCAGTTTGAAAAACACCTGCGCAGCCATGCCGAGGCCCAATCATGAAGGGTGCGCATTGGGTCTATATCTTCCTGGCCATTGCGGCCATATGGCTGTGTGCCGCAGGCAATGCCGCAGCGCAGGAACCTGCGGCCCTGACGCTTCAGATGGACGGCGGCGGGGGCACAGGACAGATTTCAACAGTGATTCAGATCATGGTGCTGCTCACCGTGCTGAGCATGGCCCCGGCTATTTTGCTGATGACCACCTCGTTTATCCGCATTGTCGTTGTGCTCTCCTTTCTGCGCCAGGCAATGGGGACCCAGCAGATGCCGCCCAACCAGATTATCATCGGCCTGGCCATGTTCCTGACGCTTTTCATTATGGCCCCGGTTTTTACTCAGATCAATGAAGAGGCGCTTCAGCCTTATCTCCAGGAGGAGATTGAAGGCCGCCAGGCCCTGGAGACAGCCGCCATCCCCATGCGCGAGTTCATGTTCGGCCAGGTCCGGGAGGCGGATCTGGCGCTGATGAGACAGATTTCCGGAAACGAGCAGGTCCCGGAGACCCGGGAGGATATTTCCACCATTACCCTGATTCCGGCGTTTATGCTTTCTGAGCTCAAGCGCGCCTTTCAGATCGGGTTTATGATTTTTGTGCCCTTTCTGGTCATCGACATGATCACCGCCTCGGTGCTGATGACCATGGGCATGCTCA
Source organism: Desulfobacteraceae bacterium (assembly GCA_021737045.1). Classification (GTDB taxonomy): domain Bacteria; phylum Desulfobacterota; class Desulfobacteria; order Desulfobacterales; family Desulfosalsimonadaceae; genus Desulfosalsimonas. Next base: position 6,142 of record JAIPES010000050.1, read on the forward strand.
TGCTGCCGCCCATTATCATCTCCCTGCCGTTTAAGGTGCTGCTGTTTGTGCTCGTTGACGGGTGGAATCTGGTGGTGGGTTCTTTGATGCAGGGATTCTATTAGTTCAATGTTCAATGTTCAACGTTCAATGTTGTTTCCAGCTCTGAACCCTGAACATTGAACGTTGAACGTTGAACTTTGAACCGGAGGAATATTTTCAAATGACTGAAGAAATGGTTGTGGAACTGATCCGGCGGGCGGTTATCGCCGTGCTGCTGGCGGCCTCTCCCATGATGATCGCCGGGCTTGTGGTGGGACTGGTGGTGAGTATTTTTCAGGCCGCCACTCAGATCAACGAGCAGACCATGACCTTTGCTCCCAAGATCGTGGCGGTTCTGGCTGCTCTGGTCATTGCCGTGCCCTGGATTTTGAATATCGTGCTTGGGCTGGCCCATGAAATTTTCGGAAACATGATCATTGGAAGTTGAACTCTTTGAAATTGAGACCTGGTATGTGTTTCTGGTGATTTTATCCCGCATGGCAGCGATAATGGGATCGCTTCCCATTTTTACCGCCTCTCAGGCGGCCATGCGCCTTCGGCTCGGGGTGGCTGCCGGTCTGGCGGTGCTGCTTTTTCCTGTGCTGGATATCTCCCTTGCTCCCATTGATAAAACCCCTGCCGGCTTGATTTTCATTATGGCCCAGGAAGCCGTGCTCGGATTTTTTCTGGGTTTTGTGATCCAGCTGATTTTTTTTGCCGTCCAGTTCGGCGGAACCATCGTGGGCTACCAGATGGGCTTTGCCGCCGCCAATATTCTCGACCCTCAGCACCAGCAGCAGATCCCCCTGCTTTCCCAGTTCCAGAACGTCTTTGCCATTCTTCTTTTCCTGGCCTTAGATATTCATCACCTGGTGATTCGGGTCATGGCCCGTTCCTATGATGTGCTGCCCCCGGGAAACCTGGACATGGAGGGCGGGGCGGTGTTGTTTTTAATGGATTTGACCGGCCAGATGTTTGTTTTGGGCCTGCAGCTGGTGGCGCCGGTGATGGCGGTGCTCATGGTCTCCATGTTTATTCTGGGCATCATGTCCCGGGTTTTTTCCCAGCTCCAGGTGTTTCTTTTGTCTTTTCCCATCAACATTTCCCTGGCCCTGATCTTCTTGGGTCTTGGCGCGGAACTGGCCTTTGTGCTCCTGGAGCGGGAGTTTGCCCAACTGCCGGACAAGCTCATGCGCATTTTGCAGATGATTTAAAGGGGATTTGAAATGGCCGAGGAACAGCAACAGGAAAAAACCGAGGACCCGACTGAAAAGCGGCGCCGGGAATTTCGGGAAAAAGGGCAGGTGGCCCAGAGCCGCGAGGTCAACACCGCCATGCTCTTAACCGGGTTGCTGGTGCTCTGGTCTTTTTATGCTCCGGTTTTCTGGTCGGATCTGCAGGCCTTTCTGGCCTTTTTCTGGCGCACCTGCAGCGAGTTGCCGGTATCTGTGGGTTCCATGCGTCCCATGATGGTTTTTATTATTTCCGGGTGCGCGGCCATTGTCTGGCCCCTTCTGCTCACGGGCCTGGTGCTGGGGGTGCTTGCCGGATATCTGCAGGTGGGGGTATTGTTTACGGCAAAGCCCCTTCAGCCGGATCTGAGCAAACTCGATCCCATCAAGGGCCTGGGCCGGATGATATCCAAGCGATCTGCCTTTGAGGCCCTGAAATCCTTCGGGAAAATTATTCTGGTGGGCGTGCTGGCATACTGGACTCTGATGGGTCGGTTTGATGAATTCATGGGCCTTGCCGGTGTTGCGCTTCCCGGGGTTGTTTCCTTTATGGCGGATGTGGTGTTTGTGATTTTGGTCAAGTGCTGCCTGCTGCTGGCCGTTATTGGCCTGGTGGACTACATCTTTTCCAGGTGGGAGATGGAAAAAAAGATGAAAATGACCAAGCAGGAGGTCAAGGAGGAAAACAAGGAAACCGAGGGTGACCCCCAGCTCAAGCAGAAGGTCCGTGCCATTCAGCGGGATATGGCCAGGCGTCGGATGATGGAGGATGTGCCCAAAGCCGATGTGATCATCACCAACCCCACCCATTACGCGGTGGCCCTTTCCTACAAACGCCGGGAAATGGATGCCCCCGAGGTTCTGGCAAAGGGTGCGGACCACATGGCCCGGCGCATCCGGGAAGTCGCATCTGAACACAATGTGCCCGTTGTTGAAAATCCGCCTGTGGCACGGTCTTTGTATGAAGTGGAGATCGGGGCCCGGATTCCGGAACACATGTTTAAGGCAGTGGCTGAAATTCTGGCTTATGTATACAGCTTGAAAAACGGGGAAAAGAAATGATTCGTGAAATAATCGCGCAGCGCTGGGACCGGATTTTTGTTCGAAGCGACGTGTTTGTGTCCCTGGGGCTGGTGATGATTCTGCTGGTAATGATCATCCCCATGCCCCCGATGCTTCTGGACTTGTTTCTGGCCTTGAATATCACCGTGGCCCTGATGATTCTCATCATTACCCTGTATGTGCAAAGATCCCTGGAATTCTCCATTTTCCCCACGGTGCTGCTGGTCACCACCCTGTTTCGCCTTTCCCTGAATGTGGCCTCCACCCGTCTGATCCTGCTTCAGGGCCATACCGGCGAATTCGCCGCAGGCAAGGTCATCCAGTCATTCGGGCAATTTGTTGTGGGCGGCAATTACGTTGTGGGCATTGTGGTGTTTCTGATCCTGGTGGTGATCAATTTCATCGTGATCACCAAGGGTGCGGGCCGGGTGGCCGAAGTTTCGGCGCGTTTTACCCTCGATGCCATGCCCGGCAAGCAGATGGCCATTGACGCGGATTTAAATGCCGGTCTCATCAATGAAGAACAGGCCCGTAACCGGCGCGAGGACATAACCCGGGAAGCGGATTTTTTCGGTGCCATGGACGGGGCCAGCAAGTTTGTGCGCGGAGATGCCATTGCCGGCATTGTGATTACCATGATCAATGTCTGCGCCGGGTTTATCATCGGCGTGCTTCAGCAAAACATGCCGCTTGGCGAGGCCGCCCACAATTACACCACCCTGACCATCGGAGACGGCCTGGTCAGTCAGATTCCAGCGTTGGTGATCTCCACCGGGGCGGGCATCCTGGTTTCCCGAAGCGGCGGGATGGGCGATTTCGGAAGTCAGTTGAAAAATCAGTTCAGCGTGCATGTCCGGGCCATCTGGGTTGTTGGCGGGATTTTACTCGGTTTTGCCCTGATTCCCGGACTGCCCTTCCTGCCTTTTCTGGTGCTTTCCCTGCTTTTGTTAACCATGGCCCATTTTGTTGGCAAACAACAGAAAGCCGATCAGGCCGAAGCGGAAGTTCAACCGGAAAAACCCGAAACCGAGCCGGAAGAGGATTATGAACAATTGCTGAGCGTGGATCTGCTGGAACTGGAGGTGGGCTACGGTCTGATCCGGTTTGTGGACGCCTCCCAGGACGGCGAGCTGCTCGGCCGCATCCGGTCGATCCGCAAGCAGTTTGCGCTTTCCATGGGTTTTATTATGCCGCCGGTGCATATCAAGGATAACCTGCAGCTAAAGCCCAATGAATACCGGCTGCTGCTAAAGGGGGTTTCCATTGCATCCGCGGAGATGACCCCGGGTCATTTCCTGGCCATGGATTCGGGGGGAGCAACCGAGAAAATCAAGGGCGTTTCCGCAGTGGAACCCGCTTTCGGCCTTCCCGCGGTATGGATTTCCGAAGACAAGAAGGAACGGGCCCAGATGGCCGGCTATACAGTGGTGGACTGCAACACGGTAATGGCCACCCATATCAGTGAAGTGGTCAAGCGGCACGCACATGAGCTGCTCGGCAGACAAGAGGCACAGAACTTGCTTGATAATATTTCCAAGAGTTATCCCAAGCTGATCGATGAACTGATACCCAATCTCATGAGCCTTGGAGGCGTGTTGAAAGTGCTGCAGAATCTGTTGCGGGAAAATGTATCCATCCGGGATCTCAGAACCATTCTCGAGACCCTGGCCGACTGGGCACCTGCTGTCCAGGACCCGGATCAGCTCACTGAATACGTCCGGCAGGCCCTGGCGCGCCAGATTACGGCATCAGTGGCGGGTGAAAACGATACCCTCGCGCTTATCACTCTGGATCACGACGTGGAAGAAACCGTTGCCGGTTCAGTCCAAAGAGGCGGCCAGGGAGGTGTTCTGGCCCTTGAGCCCAAAAAGGCCCGGTCCCTGCTGGAAGGCATCGGCGGGCAAATGGAGAAATTCACCGGCGGCGCCAGCCCGGTATTGCTCTGTCCGCCGGCGATCCGACTCCATGTCAAAAAATTGACTGAAAGATATTTTCCCACCCTGACGGTTATCTCCCATAACGAGGTGGCCCCGCAGGTCAAAATTCAATCCCTGGGCACGGTGAGGTTCAATGCAGGTTAAAGTCTTTGAAGCAGCGGATATGCGTTCGGCCATCGCAAAGGTCAAAAAGGCCCTGGGCCCGGATGCGCTGATTTTATCCACCCGAAGCCTGGCCGACAGCAAGCAGGGGCGGGGCAACCGATCCGGCATTGAAGTGACTGCCGCTGTGGATGCGGATTTGTCCCCGGCTTCTTCGGATACAGCTGGAACCGGTTTTCAGCAGGTTCTGGAAAAAACCCGGAAACCAACCGAATCTGCCCCGGATTCTGACAGCGGGGATCGGCCGGAGGATGCCGGCCTGATGGAGGAATTCAGGCAAATGAAGCGTTCCTTTGAAAATCTGTCCAAAAAGGTGGCCGGGTGGGAAGGCCGGATGGAAAGGGGTTTGCCGGCCGGACCGGGGCAGGACAAAAGGCTGCCGGACCTGACCGGGCTTGGCATCAGCGATTCAGTGCTGGATTTGCTTGCAGAGTCGGCATGTCGACAGGAAGACGAATTTTTGGCCGGTCAGGACCCGGACCCCAGGGAGTTTCTCATTCGCGGCATCCGCGATCATATCCGGATTGAAAATCCCTTGTCCGCAGGTCTGCACGGTCAGCGGCGTCTTGTTTTCATGGGTCCCACGGGAGTCGGCAAAACCACAACCATTGCCAAGGTGGCGGCCTGTGCCATGCTTCATTACGGAAAGAAAATCGTCCTTGCCACAATTGACAATTACCGGATTGCCGCAGCCGAACAATTAAAGATTTACGGGCAGATCATGGATGTTTCCGTTGAACTGGCCCGCTCGCCGGATCAGCTGGCCGATATTTTTCAAAGGCACGCAGACAAGGACCTTATTCTAGTGGACACGGCCGGCAGAAGTCCGAGAGATGACATGCGCCGAAATGAACTGGCCGCATACCTGGATCCGGCCCTGAAAACGGAAAATCATCTGGTGTTGTCTGCCACCACCGGCCAGCAGGACCTGGAAATGGCCATTGACCGGTTTTCTTCCCTGGATCCGGCCGGCCTGGTGCTCACCAAGCTCGATGAATGCGAGATGCTGGGACGGATCCTCAATGCAGCTGTCTGCGCCGGGCGGCCGCTTTCTTTTTTCACCAATGGTCAGCAGGTCCCGGAGGACCTGTTGTTTCCCGAGCCGGACAACATGGCGGAAATGATCCTTAACCCTGAAGAGGCGGTGGCACAATGGAATACCCCGGATACCCGGATCAGGCCGGAACACTGCGTCAACTGAGCCGGGATTTTGAAATGGAGTCTCGTATGAACCAAACAAGCCCGAAAGCTGCACGGGTGATGTCTGTGACCAGCGGCAAGGGCGGCGTGGGCAAGACGGTCTGCGTGGCCAACCTGGCAGTGAGCATGGCCCGGCAGGGATACCGGGTGCTGATTATAGATGCGGATTTGGGCTTGGCCAATATTGACTTGTATTTCGGTGTGAGCCCCAGGTTTAATCTGAATCATTTCTTTTCCGGCCAGAAGCCGCTCGAAGAAATCCTGGTTCCGGCAGCAGATCAGATCACCATCCTGCCCGCCGGCTCCGGGGTGCAGCGTTACACTCGCCTGGAAGCCGATCAGAAGCTGTCTTTGATGGAAGGCCTTGATTCCCTGCACGGAAAGTTTGATGTGGTGCTCATTGACACTGAAGCGGGTATTTCTGAAAACGTCACCTATTTCAATGTGGCCGCCCAGGAGATCCTGATGGTCACCACCCCGGAGCCCACGGCCATATCCGATGTATACGCCCTGATGAAGCTTCTTTCCACCCGGTACTATGAAAAAACATTCAAGCTGATTGTCAATTGCGTGACCTCGGAAACCGAGGCGCTGGATGTCTATCACAAGCTCACCCTGGTCAGCAGCCGTTTTATTGACATCTCGATTGATTTTTTAGGCGCCATACCACTGGACTTCCGGTTTACAGAGTCAGTGCGCCGACAGAAAACCCTTGCAGAGCTTTATCCCGATTCCGGGCCGAGCCTGGCTTTTGCCGAACTGGTGGCCGCAATGGAATTGGAATCTGAAACCCTGGCACCCAAGGGCACGCAGCAGTTTTTCTGGAAACAGCTGCTGGCCTGCAGTGAGGCCCGGTAGAAAAGAGGAAGGCACAATGATGTATCAGGCACACGTATATGATCAAAGAGATGAGCTGATCCGGTCCCACCTGGATTTTGTGGATTTTGTCGTATGCCGGATGCGGCCCCAGATTCCCGTATTCGTTTCCAAGGACGAGCTGCGCAGCGCTGCCATGCACGGTCTCATGGAGGCTGCTGCCCGGTTTGATCCGGGCCGGGGTGTGATGTTTAAAACCTATGCGGAAACCCGCATCCGGGGAGCGATCCGGGATGAACTCCGGAAGATGGACTGGTTTTCACGCTCCATGCGGGAAAAGCACAACCGGGTCCTTCGGGAGATCAAACAACTGGAGCAGGACCTTGGCCGGACGCCCACGGAAGAAGAAATTGCCGGGGCCATGGACATGGAACTGGGCCAGTACCACAAGATGTTAAACGAAATCGGCCATCTGGGCATTGTCAGCCTCCATGAGGTGTTAGACGGCGATGCCGGTGGTGATACGTTTATGGACCAGCTCGAGGATCCCCGTACCCATAGTCCGGAGGACTCCCTGGGCAAAAAGGAACTGGTGGGTATGCTGGCCGGCGCCATTGACCGGCTTACGGAAAAAGAGCGTCTTGTGGTGACCCTGTTTTACTATGAGGAATTCACCCAGAAGGAAATCGCCGGCATCCTGGAGCTGTCCGAGGGCCGGATTTCGCAACTCCACAGCCAGGCGCTGGTCAAGCTCAAGGCAACGCTGCCCCAATAGACGCGAAGCGGTTTTCAAGGATTGTGCAAATGGAATCCCTAACGACTCTGATGATCTTTCTGTTTTGCCTGCTAGGCATTGCCTGCGCTGTTGTCCTGGCCGGTGCCATTTGGTGCCGCCGGGTGATTTTGTCCATAAACAGACGAATCAATGCGCTCAACGGCCGGATCCGGGAGATGGAAGGCCGGGCCGGAACCGTTTGTGAGAACACGGATACCCAGGTTCGGAGCCTGACTTCAGATCAGCTAAGCGCCCGGTTTGAGCAGGCTGATAAAATGCCGTCATCTGATGTTTCCGCCAAATACCGGCATGTGGCCCGGCTGGCACGCTCCGGGCTGGGCGCAGCCGAACTTTCCGAAATTCTGGATGTCTCGCTTACGGAAGCAGATCAGATGCTTTTGCTGGCCAGGCTGACAGGCAAAACTGCATAACCCGGTCAGGCATGTTTTTTCCGGCGGCCTGTCCCTAAACCATATCCGCAAGCTGCCGATAAGCATTCTGTAAAGGATTTAAAATCGCGGCCGGTTTTTCGGTTTTCAACCAAACAAGGGTGAAAATGCATGGGATCAGGAATTTACAGCGCCCTGTCGGGTGGTATCGCCAGGATGCAGAAAATGGAAACATCGATCAACAACCTGGCCAATACGGGCAATATTGGCTACAAGGCCAGCCAGCTGTCCTTTGAATCCCTGATCAATGATCAGCTCCAGAACAGCTCGGGCAAGGGCATGAATTATTGCCGCACCGCATCCCGGTATATTGATTTTTCCCAGGGCCCCCTGGTGGAAACCAGCCGCAGTCTGGACCTGGCCATTGAGGGGGACGGATTTTTCAAAGTGGCCGGGGAAGACGGCTTTTTTTATACCCGTCAGGGCAACTTCCGTTTAGACGGAGAGGGCAACCTGGTAACCGCCACTGGGGGATTGCAGCTGGTTGGCGGCAACGGCCCGGTGAACCTGCCCCACAATGACGTAAACATTGACGAGAAGGGGCAGGTCACCGCAGACGGCGTGCAGATCGGGCAGGTGGATATCTACGGGATATCCGACCCCCAGGCCCTGAACCAGCGGCCGGACGGTCTTTTTGCCCTTGACGGGGAAGCACAGGAGCAGCCGGCAGCAGACGGCGACCGGCTCCACCAGGGCAGCCTTGAGCAGTCCAATGTCAGCGCCATGCGTATGACCACGCAGCTCATTGAAACCCAGCGCGCCTACACCGCGTATCTCAATACCATGAAACTCTATAGCGATCTTGGCGAAAAGGCCCGTGAAATCGGGCGGATCGGATAGCGTCAACCAACCAAAGTGTTACAAGGATAACCTCATGATTACAGCACTATATTCTGCAGCAACCGGTATGGAAGCCCAGGAGACCAATATCAATGTGGTTGCCAATAACCTGGCCAATGTCAATACCACCGGGTTTAAAAGAAGCCGGGCCAATTTTCAGGACCTGCTTTATCAAAACGCCAGAGCCGTGGGCAGCGCGGCCACGGCCGATACCCAGGTGCCCACCGGCATTCAGGTGGGGCTGGGCACCCGCACGGCCTCTGTGGAAAAGGTGCATACGGTCGGGGACCTGCAGAGAACCGGCAATGATCTGGACATGGCCATTGAAGGAAACGGGTTTTTCCAGGTGGAGCTGCCCGACGGTGAAACCGCCTATACCCGGGACGGAAGCTTTAAAAAAGACAGCGAGGGCCGGCTGGTGACAGCCGACGGAAATCCGGTTCTGCCGGAGATCGTGATTCCGGAAAACGCCACCAAAATCGCTGTTGGCCAGGACGGGACGGTCACGGCGTTTCTTGACAGCGAGGCCGCCGGCAACGAGATCGGAACCATGGAACTGGCCCGTTTCGGCAACCCGGCCGGGCTCATCAGCCTTGGCAACAATCTGCTTCAGCAATCCGACGCATCCGGGGACCCGATACTCGGGGAGGCGGCCAATGATGGTTTCGGCGGCATTGCCCAGGGTTTTCTGGAGGGGTCCAATGTGAGCATCATGCAGGAAATGATCAACCTGATTTCCGGCCAGCGCGCCTATGAAGTCAATTCCAAGGCTGTGAAGGCCTCGGATGAAATCCTGCAGCAAACCACCCAGCTTGTGGTGTAATCTTATGCGTGCTTTCCTTTTTTGCCTGTTGTTGATCATTGCTGCGCCCTTTCCGGCTTCCGGTCTGGAAGTCGCGTTCAAAGGCGATGTGGTGGTCCGTTCGGATATGCTTACCATCGGGGATGTGGCGGATTTGCGCCCTGAATCCGAAATCCGGGACCTGGCGGGGACTGAGCTTTTCGCCGCCCCGGATCCGGGAGAAACCCGGTGTTATAAAAGCCGCACGCTTATGGCCTATGTGCGGCAGGCCGTTTCCGCAGACCACAAGGTAAAGCGGGGCGGGGCGGAACAGGTATGCGTTCGCCATGACGGAGCCAGGCTTTCCCCGGGAAAAATCCAGACCCTTGTCAACGAGCACCTGCAGTCAGCCCTTTCCCATCTCGGGGCCCAAAAGGTGGCCTTTGAAATGCGCAACCCTCCGGAAAGCCTCAGTCTTCCAAAGGGTCAGGCCGAATATGAAATTCTGTTTGCCGGAAACCGGATTCTGGACACCAGAAAGGTTACAGTGATTGTCCGGGTGGACGGAAACGTGGTGGAAAATTTCAGTATTGCCGGCCGGATCCGGGCCTATCTGCCCGTGGTGACAGCCGCCCGGAAACTGGGGCGCAATACAGTGGTCACCGAAAATGACCTGGCCATGCGGGAAAAAAATATTGCCGATTTGCGCCGGCCCTGCCTTGATTCGGAATCAGCCGTGGGAAAGCGCGTCAGGCGCGCTGTGCCCATGGGGAAGGTGCTGGAGAAAAATGATCTGGATGCGCCCGTGCTGGTCAAGCGCCGTGAGGTGGTGACAATAATTCTGGATCAGGGCCCCATGCGCATCCGGGCCAGGGGCATGGCAACGGTAAACGGCAAAAAGGGGGAAGTGATCCCGGTGCAGAACATGCGTTCCAAAAGAGAAGTCATCTGCGAGGTGACCGGAAGAAAACAGGTACGGGTGGAATTTTAAAATGAAATCAAAATTATTCATCCTGTTGATGGCCGCCCTGGTACTGGGGGCATGCGCCGGCCGGCAGCAGCCCGGCCCCTCCGGGCAGGATTCATCCATTGAAAAGCCGGCAACCCAAAGCCGGGAGAAGGCCTTGCAAACGAAGCCGTCTGCCGCATCCCGTACAGGATCTCTCTGGCAGAACAACGGAAGTTCATTGTTTGCCGCCAATATCGCCACCGGCGTGGGCGATATTGTGACTGTCACCATATCCGAGCAGGCCAGCGCGGCAAAGGAGGCGGAAACCTCCACCGGACGGTCATCTTCGGCCTCTGTGGGTATTCCCAAATTATTTGGGTACGAAACCGCACTGGCCAACAAGAACCGCAACCTCGACCCGTCGAGTCTGATTTCCGCAAGCACGGACAATTCCTTTGAAGGCTCGGGCAGCACCTCCCGGGAGGAGCGGCTGTCGGCCACCCTGACCACAAGGGTCATTGAAGAAGTGGAGGGCGGGAATCTGAGAATTAAGGGCTCCAAGACCGTGCGGGTCAACAACGAGGATCAGATTATCCGGCTGACAGGGATTGTCCGGCCCTATGACATCACAGCTTACAATACCATTGATTCCAAATACATTCTCGATGCCCGCATCGAGTATACCGGCGATGGCATTATATCGGAAAAACAGCGTCCGGGCTGGCTGGCCCGGCTCATTGACATTGCCTGGCCTTTCTGATGAAAGGAAGAGGAATATGAAAAAACTGACAATTCCCATGGTCCTGTGTCTGATTCTGGCCTGGTCTGCTTCCGGGTTCTGCGCCCGGATCAAGGATTTGACAGAACTGCAGGGCGTGCGCGACAATCAGCTTTTGGGATACGGCCTGGTGGTGGGGTTAAACGATACCGGAGACAGCGATAAAAACGGCATCACCATGCAGACCGTGGCCAACATGATGGAGCACATGGGCATGACACTGGACCGCAGTGAAATCGACGTGGAAAACGTGGCTGCTGTCATGGTCACTGCCAATCTGCCGCCTTTTGCCAGGGCCGGCACCAAGATCGACATCGTGGTTTCGTCTTTGGGCGATGCCGAAAGCCTGTCCGGGGGAATGCTTTTGCGCACGCCGCTTATGGGAGCAGATAATGAGGTCTATGCCGTGGCCCAGGGATCCGTGGTCGTTGGCGGAATCTCCCTTTCCGGGCAGGCCGCCTCTGTTGAAAAAAATCATCCCACGGTGGGCCGGATCCCCGACGGGGCCCTGGTGGAGCGGGAAGTGGGGTTTTCATTGCCGGGCAGCGGCCCGTATGTGTTTCATCTCAAGGAAGCCGATTTTACCACGATTTCCCGGATGGTGACAGCGGTCAATTCCGGTTTTGACGAAAATATCGCCCGGGCGGTGGACAGCAAGAGTATGGCGGTGGATTTGCCCTCTGATTTTTCCGCCAGTCCGGTGCAGTTTCTCTCCCGCCTGGAGAATCTGGATGTTCAGCCGGATGCAAAGGCCAGAATCGTGGTCAATGAGAGAACCGGCACCATCGTCATGGGCGCAAATGTCCGTCTTTCCACCGTGGCGGTCGCCCATGGCAACATCAAGCTGACCATACGGGAACGACCCGGTGTTTCCCAGCCCGCCCCCTTTAGCCGGGGAGGGCAGACTGTGGTGGTGCCCGATACCGAACTGGAAGTGAAAGAAGAGAAGGCCCGCTTCATGGTCATGGAGCGCGGTGTCAATGTGGGTGATGTGGCAGCGGCTTTAAATGCCATCGGTGTTACGCCCCGGGATGTGATCGCCATTTTCCAGGCTGTAAAAGCCGCTGGCGCCCTTCAGGCCGAACTGGTTGTGATGTAGTACATTTAAAGGATATTCAATCATGCAACTGGCGTTTGATCCCCGGCTCAGCCTTCCGCAGGCTCCGGTGGACAGAAGCGATGATACCGGAAAGCACAAGGATCCTGAAGCGCTCAGGGCTTTGTGCCAGGACTTTGAGTCCATTTTGATTCAATCCATGTTCAAGGAGATGCGAAAGACCATTCCGGAATCAGAGCTTCTGGATACGGATATGGCCTCTGATCTTTTCGACGAGATGATGGATATGGAAGTGGCCCGGGACATGGCCCGAAAAGGGGGCTTTGGTTTGGCAGATCAGCTTTACCGGCAGCTGCAGGGCCCGGGGGAAGGATTGGATTGAAAAATATTTTAAAGTTTTTTTGCAGTCTTGCCGATAAGTAATATCAGAAACAGGTAAAACCTATCAGAAACGGGCCTGAAAATGAAAATCCGGTGCATTTCGCCCGGATTCGGGCTTCAGGCCGGCAGGGATGCAATCAAGGGACATAAGGCCATGAAAATAGATCCGGCGCATGTGGTAAAGCAGTTTGAGGCCATACACAAGAAGCAGTCCGTGAATGCTGCCGAAAAGACGGCCAAAGCCAGGGAAGGCGACAAGGTGGTTTTTTCCGAAGAACTCCGTGAAATGCAGGGTGTCAACAACGATATGTCCGCGGATGCACAGCGGCAGGCACGGCTTGATTCGGTCAAGGAGCAGATTTCAAACGGCTCCTATTCCCCGGATTCGGTCAAGGTGGCCGAGAGCCTGCTGCAGTATATCGCGGGAACCCAAAACCATGAATAGAGCCGATCTGCCGGCATATCTGCGGGAACTTCAGGACCTGATCGCCCGGGAGCGCAAGGCTGCGAGCGCATTGCAAGTCGATGAAATGATGGCTTTGACCGCCCGCAAGGAGTCACTGCTGCAGGAATTGCTGCCCGTGGTCGATTCCCTGGGAGAATTGAGCGAGCAGGAACGGCAGATGGCCGATGCCGTGTACTCGGAAAACCTTAGAAATGCGTATTTTTTCTGGTCAGCCCTGAAATGGGTCCGGCAGTCTGTTTGTTTTATCAATGACCAGATATCTCCGGCATCCTACAAGGGCAACGGTTCCGTGGCCCGGGCCCGTCACAGTGGGGCGCTGCTTTCCGGGAGGGCTTAGGTCATGAGTTTAAATATCGCATTGCACGCCGGTTTAAGCGGGGTTTTGACCCACCAGAAGCAGGTGGAAGTCACGGGCAACAATATCGCCAATGTCAACACCCCTGGTTATTCCCGCCAGACCCTGAGCGTGTCGCCCGGCAAGGCCCTTAACATCAACGGCCTGCTTCTGGGCCAGGGCGTGGATGCGGAAACCGTTAACCGGGAATATGACAAGTTTGTTTCCGGCCAGCTCGTGGAACAGGGCGATATGCTGGGCCAGGAGGAGGCCAAAAGCAGTCCTTTGGCTGAAATCGAGCGAATCATGGGCATCGGCGAAGATTCTCTGGCCTCTGAAATCGAGGGTTTTTTCGGGGCCTGGCATGATCTTTCCGCCAATCCGGGCGGCTCGGTGGAGCGCGACCAGGTAATCTACAAGGGAGAAAATCTCCTTAATTCTTTTTCTCAGCTGGAATCCGGACTTGTGGATGTGCGCCGGAATATTAATGACAGCTTAAATGCCGAGGTCAACGGCATTAATCTGAAACTTCAGAAAGTTGCCGAGCTAAACGCCAGCATCAAGGACAAGCAGTCCCTGGGCCATGTGGCCAACCGGGATCTGGATGAAAGGGATGTGGTGATCAAGGAGCTTTCAGAAATCCTTGGGATGCAGACCTTTGAAACCGGCCAGGGACAGGTCGGCCTCCAGTTGCCCGGAGGGGTTCCTTTGGTTCAGGGAAACCGGGCCATGGAGTTTGAAGGCTATTACGAGGGCGGAAATCTGCAGGTGCAGATTCGCTCCGATGATGTTGTCCTGGAAACCGACAGAACCAATTTCGGCGGTAAATTTCGCGGGCTGATGGAATTGCGCGACCAGTTCATCCCTGAACTGGAGCAGGATCTCGGTGATTTGCGCCACGGCATTGTCACCAATGTCAACGCCCAGCATGAGGCCGGCTATGACCTGGACGGCAATACGGGGCGCTCGTTTTTTACCCGGCCGGCATCGGCTCAGAGTGAAACCGGATTTGCGGATCCCGCAGCCCTTACTCTGGATACCGGAGACATCGGGATCAACGGCAGCACCATCACCATTGATGCACAAAACAATTCCCTTTACGGCATCCGGGATGCCATCAACGACTCTGATGCAGGCGTGATTGCCTCGGTGGTGCATGACGGGACCGACCATCATCTGGACCTGACCCCGAAAACCCGGGGCGCGGATGTGGAATCCGATTTCACCCAGATCTCTGATTTTATTGATGAAGATACCGACGGGGATTTCTTTGACGCCGCCGGCTCCGAGCAAATCTCGGTGGCCATTGATTCCACCGACCAGGTGGCTGCAGCGGGGTTTCCTGAAGGCGCGCCCGGTGACAATGTCAATGCCATGGCCATCCATGAATTAAACAGTTCAAAGCTTATCAACGGCGATCAAACATTTGTTGACGCATACGGCCGGATCGCGGCCACAGTGGGTACCGAGACCAGGCGAAACACCATGGCCCGGGAGGGTGCGGCCGACACCATGAATCAGCTGGAAAACCTGCGCGAATCCATGGTCGGGGTTTCCCTGGAGCAGGAAATGATCAATCTGACCTTGTTTCAGAGGGGGTTTGAAGCCTCCTCGCGGTTTGTGCAGACCATTGATGAAATGATGGGCACGCTTATCGGATTAAAGAGGTAGTCGCATATGAAATCCACCCTGGCCATGAATTACCGCATGCTTTCATCCAATCTGGAGCGGGCCTCGAACCGGCTCTATGATTTGCGCCAGCAGGCCGCCACTGGCAAGCAGATGAACCGCCCGTCGGACAATCCCTCGGGCATCCGGCCGGTTCTGGATTACCGGGTCAAAACCCAGGCTGCAGAGCGCAGTTTAAACCAGATGTCCATGGCCCAGGGGGAGATGGAAGTTCTTGATTCCAGTCTGGACCAGGTGGAAAACATCCTGGTGGCCGCCAAGGAAACCGGAATTGCCGCCATCAGCGGGGCGGCCAATGAAGCTGACCGGCAGACCTATGCCGACAAAATCGGCCAGCTGCGCGAGGAATTGCTCCAGGCAGCCAATACCCAGAACGGGGGCAAATACATGTACGCCGGGTATTCGGAAAGCACGGCGCCTTTTCGGGTGGAGATTGCCGATCCGGCCAATCCGGATGATTGGCATGTGGAGTATGACGGTGACGGTCATGCAAAGACCGTGGACATCGGTACCGGCAAGCAGGTTCAGGTGGCTTTGCCCGGAAACGAGTTGTTCCTGGGCGATTATGACAATGATGGCACCACTGATGCAGACGGCGAAAATCTTTTTGCCGCTTTAAAGGATTTTGAAGCCGCCATAAGGAACAATGACAAGGCAGCCATGAACAATGGCCTGGAAACGCTCGAAGAGAGTGCCGACCAGGTCCGGCGGCTGCGGGGGCGGATGGGCAACAATGCATGGCGCATCGAGCGGGCCAGCGAGCAGTTAAACGGTGCGGCCATTGAATTTGAAAAAATTCTGTCAAGCTACGAGGATGCCGATGCCCTGGAGGTTTTCTCTCAGCTGGTACAGCAGGAGACCGCGTTTGAAGCTGCATTAAATGTCACCACCCGTATTTCCAAGCTCTCCATTTTGGATTTCATGAGGTAAAAATTGATGGCGCCGTAAAAAGCTTTTTACCGCGTCCGCTGTTTTTGCAGGAAGAAAGCCCTGCGGCCGGGGTCAGTTTTTTTGCTCCTGACCGTTTACGGAGGTTTCCGTAAACGCTCAATGTCGCTTCAAAAACCGACCCCG
>JAIPES010000051.1 GCA_021737045.1 Desulfobacteraceae bacterium
CGGAGCGGATCTTTCTGCCGATGCTGCAAATGCTGGTGCCTGAAATTGTGGACATGGAACTGCCCATGGAGGGGGTCTTTCACAACTGCGCCCTGATTTCCATAGACAAGACCTATTCCGGCCAGGCCAAAAAAACCATCAACGCGCTCTGGGGGCTGGGCCAGATGGCCTCCACCAAGTTCATTGCAGTCTTTGACAAGGATGTGGATCTGTGCGATTCGCCCACCGTGGTCTGGAAGCTGCTAAACAACGTGGATCCCAGGCGGGACGTGCTCATGTCCGAAGGCCCCCTTGACGCCCTGGACCATTCTGCCCCGTACCCGGACTACGGCGGCAAGATGGGCATTGACGCCACGCGAAAGACCCGGCAGGAAGGCATGGGCCGGGACTGGCCAGAAGAGATCACCATGGATGCGGCCACCATGGAAAAAGTCACACAACGCTGGAAAGAGTATGGATTTTAGACGGTTCTCCGAACTCATCCTGGTCCGGCAGACCCTTTTTGCCCTGCCGTTTGCCTGGCTGGGCATTCTTTTTGCCGGCGGCGGGCCTTTTCAAACATGGCTCTGGGTCACCGCAGCCCTGGCGGCTGCACGGACTGCGGGCATGGCTTTTAACCAGGTCATTGATGCGGGCATTGACGCCCAAAACCCGCGCACGAAAAACCGCCCGGTCGCCCGGGGCGACATACATCCGGCTGCGGTGTGGGCCCTTGCCGGGGCCTGTGTGCTGGTATTGGTTTTTGCCGCCCGGATGCTCAACCCGCTTTGCTTTTATCTGTCGTTTCCGGCCGCACTGATGCTGTTTGCATATTCCTATTGCAAACGGTTCTGGGCCGGTTCCCATTTTTTTCTGGGTGCAGTGGAGGCCGCGGCCCCGGTGGGGGGATATCTGGCCGTGACCGGCAGATTCGAGATCCTTGCCCTGCTGCCCGGGGCGGTTATTTTGACCTGGATTGCCGGACTCGACATTGTATACGCCATTCAGGACGCGGAATTTGACCGTGATTACGGCCTTTATTCCATTCCGGCAAGGCTCGGAAAAAAAAACGCGCTTCTGCTTTCAGCCGCATGTTATGCAACCTGCCTGGCAGCCATGGTTTTAACCGGGATGCTGACCCACATGGGATTTTTATATCTTGCAGCCATCTGCGCAATCGCCGTGATTTTTGCCCGGCAGCAGATCCTTGCCCGAAAAAAACCCGTTGGGCCGGCAATCCGGACAATTTTTTGGCTCAACATGTGGGTGGCCCCGATTCTGCTTCTGGGGGCCGCGGCTGACGTGCTGCGCGCATCCTTCTAAAAAGAGGCAAGAGCCTGATGCAAAACAATGCAGACCAGAGAATCGTGGTGGCGGTCACCGGCGCCAGCGGTTCGATTCTCGGCATCCGCCTGATCGAAGAGCTGATCAACGGCAACACTGCGGTTACCGGGATCGTATCCCAGGGCGCGTGGAAGGTCATCGGCCATGAAATGACCGGGGATTTCAGCCCCGGTCAAAGCCTTTCCCGGATTTTAACACAGCGGGGAAAAGTCAGGGATTTATCCCTTTTCCGGGAATCGACCGATTCCGAAACCGACGCGCCTGAAGCCAGCGGCACCACCCGGTTTTCAGCCGTGGTCATCATGCCCTGTTCCATGAAAACCCTTTCAGCCGTGGCCCACGGCTATGCAGGAACCCTGACGGCCCGGACCGCGGACGTGGCATTGAAGGAAAGGCGCGGATGCATTCTGGTGCCCCGCGAAACCCCGCTAAACCGCATTCACGTGGAAAACATGGGCCGGGCAATGGATGCCGGGGCCCAAATCGTGCCGCCCATACCGGCATTTTATACAAAAGGCCGGACAATGGACGACGCTGTTGACTTTATCGTGGGCAAAATTTTAAATCTGCTGGCAAAACCCCACCGACTGTTTGACTCCTGGGAAGCTTTGCTGCAGGCCCCGGACAAAAAACCCGCAACGGATTGATGAAACAGGGAAGACAAATGAGCATGCAGGATACGGAGCAGCTTGTCTCCGGCATTTCCAATCCCCGCATCCGGCGGATTGCAGAGACGGTGTGCAGAAACGAGCCAGTGGACACCAGCGCCCTTGGAGAAATGCTGGCAACAGACGACATCCTGGAGCTGGGCGCGGTGGCTGATTTCCAGCGCCGGCGGCTTTACGGAAACCGCGTTTTCTACGGGGTCAACATGAATCTCAACTACACCAACATCTGCGAACTGCGCTGTCCATTGTGCGCATTTTCGTGCGACCCGGGTGATGAAACCGCATTCGTGCTGTCTTTGGATGAAATCGAAAACCGGGTATACCGGGCCGTGGACCGGAGCGTGGACGAGGTCCACATTGTGGGCGGACTCAACCCGGAGCTGGGCCTTGACTACTTCGAGGAAATGATCCGCCGCGTGCGGGGCGTGAAAAAGGATCTGGTGATCGTGGCCTTTACCGCCGTGGAATACGACTATTTCGCCCGGCAAAGCGCAATGCCGGTATCAGATGTGATCGGCCGCCTGGCCGAAGCCGGGGTTGACGCCCTGCCCGGCGGGGGCGCAGAAATCTTTTCTCCGAAGGTGCGCAAAATCATCGCGCCCAAAAAAATTTCAGGCCGGCAATGGCTCCGAATCATGGAAACCGCCCACGAACAAGGGCTTAAAACCAATGCCACCATGCTCTACAACCACCGGGAAACCATCGCAGACATGGTGGACCATCTGGCCTCCATAAGAGATTTGCAGGATAAAACAGGCGGGTTTAAAACCTTTGTCCCGCTTGCCTTCCACGGCGCAAACACGGGCATCCAGCAGGCCAGGGCCCAATCCACGGGCTACGACGATATCCGGATTTATGCGGCCGCCCGGATATTTCTCCACAATGTGGCCCACATCAAGGCCCTTTGGATGTATCTCGGGGAAAAAACCGCACAGGTGCTGCTCAGCTTTGGTGTGGACGAGCTGGGCGGCACCTACTACGATGAAAAGGTGGTCCATTCCGCCGGGGCCCGGACCCCGGATTTCGGATCCGAGGCCCGGCTGCAAAAGATCATTGAAAACGCCGGAGGCCGGCCGGTACGCACAACAGCGCTTTACAGGGAAAGAACATGACCGGAAGGCAACTGACAATCGGCTGCATTGATTATCTCAACTGCTACCCCTTTTACCACCACATGCTTGCCCAAAAGCCCCTCAGGGGCGTGCACGTCAGGCCCGGCCTCCCCGAGGACCTAAACCGGCTGGTAAAACAAGGGGTTGTCGATCTGAGCCCGATTTCTGCGGCCGCCTATCCCCCTCTCCGTGAGCAGATCGTGCTGCTGCCGTGGTTCTGTCTCAGCTCCGTGGGTTACGTGGGCTCGGTAATTCTTGCCAGCAAAGTGCCCATTGAACAGCTCCACGGAAAACGGGTGGGCATTTCAAGGGCTTCGAAAACATCGGAAGTCCTGCTCAAAATCCTGCTTGAAAAACATTACGGCCTTGTGCCGCAATACTGCAAAACCCCGCCCAGGCCCGCACTCGACGATACAGAAGCGGCCCTGATCATTGGAAACGACGCCATGGTCAACCTGGGCCGGCCGGTTTCCTACATCTACGACATCGGTGATCTGTGGCTGCAGAAAACCGGCCGTCCGGTGGTATTTGCGGTTTTTGCGGTGCAGAAAAAGGCGGTGGAAAAACAGGGCCGCATGATTTTGGAGGTGATTGATTCATTTTCCAAATCCCTTGGCCTCATGGCTGATGAAAAACAGACGGTGATCAAAGCCGCGAGCAAAAAATATCCGGATATTGATTATGATATAAGCGCCTATTATGATCTGCTGCAGTTTGATTTCAACCCGGAGTTAAAAGAGGCCCTGGGCTATTATTTCCATGCAGCCGCAGACCACGGGCTCATAGAGCCGGTTGACGCGCTTGGCTTTCTTGACCGCAACCTTGAAATCACTGAATACCGACCGGGACATGACAAGGAAGGCACAGATGACAAGCCGCGCACAGTCCGCATCCCTTGAAGATAAAATCTACGGCTGCCAACGGATCAACAACAGCGAAGCCGCGTCCCTGTTTGACTGGAGCCTGACAGCTTTGGGCAGGGCTGCGGATTTCAGACGCCGGGCGGTTGTCCCGGAGCAGCATGTGGGTTTTATCATTGACCGGATCATCAATTTCACCAACGTCTGCCGGGCGGAATGCGCGTTTTGCGCCTATCACGCCCGGGCCGGCCGGGTTGCGGCATACCGCCTGAGCACAGATGATATCTGCGGGCGGGTCCAGGAGCTGGCAGAAGCCGGCGGCACCCAGGTGATGCTGCAGGGCGGCCTTGATCCGGAATACGGGCTAAATGATTACCTGGAAATGATCAAATCCGTAAAAACCCGGTTTCCCGACATCTGGCGCCACTGTTTTTCCCCGGCGGAAATCGTTCACATGGCCGACCAAAGCGGAAAATCCCTTGATGCGGTCATCTGCGCCCTGAAAGACGCGGGTCTGGATTCGGTGCCAGGGGCTTCGGATCTGCTGGTGGACCGGATCAGAGATAAGGTCAGCCCCAGGAAACTGTCTGCGGCCCAATGGTGCGATGTTATGGAAGGCCTGCACGCCCACGGCATGAAATCGTCTGCCACCATGACCTACGGCATGGGAGAAACCATTGCCGAACGTATGGAGCATCTTGACACGGTCCGCCGGATCCAGGACCGGACAGGCATCATCCAGGCCTTTATCCCCTGGTCTTTTTCTCCGGCCCAAACGCGGATGCCCGACATTTCTGCCGCAGACGGAATGGATTACCTCAAAACCGTCGCAGTCTCGCGCATTTACCTGGACAATGTCGAACACATCCAGGCCGGCTGGCTCACCGAAGGGCTAAAGCCCGCCCAGATCGCTCTGGCCATGGGCGCCGATGACATGGGCGGGGTGCTCATGGAGGAAACCGTGGTCAAAGCCACCGGGGTCAGGCGGACCGCACACATGGAACAGTTCATCGATCTGATCAGAAACGCCGGCAGGGCGGCGGTCCAGCGCGATTCGCAATACCGGATCATCAAACGGTTTTAAACCGTGATGGCACCGTAAAAAGTCTGATTTCAGATGGCGCCGTAAAAAGTTCAAGATCAAGGCTTGCGCAATTTCGAAGAATGCAGCGTACTTATCCGTACGTGAAATTCTGAGAAATTGCGCGTAACGCAGATATTGGACTTTTTACGGCGCCATCAAACCGTACAAGAGCAAAAACATGCAAAACATCGATATCGCCTTTTCCCCGTGTCCCAATGACACTTTTATATTCCATGCCATGATCAAAGGCCTGGTGGACACGGCCCCGTTTTGCTTCACCCCGCACCTGATGGATGTGGAAACCCTCAACACCAAGGCCTTTTCCGGGGAGTTTGCCGTAACCAAGCTGTCTTTTTTCGCCTTTTTGCTGCTGAAACACAGGTATGAAATGCTTGCGGCAGGCGCGGCAATGGGCCACGGCTGCGGCCCCCTGGTGGTGGCAAAAGACCCTTTGGTCAATCTTTCCGGAGCCCGGGTGGCGGTTCCGGGCAAATACACCACCGCCCACCTGCTGTTCCGGCTCTGGTGCGGCGAGGCTGCCAATGTGGAGATCACCCCGTATGAAAAAATCCTTCCCGGCGTTTGCGACGGCAGATGGGATGCCGGCGTGATCATCCACGAGGGCCGGTTCGTGTACCCCCGGTACGGATGTGCCCAAATCATCGACCTGGGCCGGTGGTGGGAGGAAAAAACCCGGCTGCCGATTCCCCTGGGATGCATCGCCGTTCGCAAAGACCCGGAAATTTTGGCCCGCAAGCAGCATCTGGAGGCAATGATCCGTTCATCAATCTCCCATGCCCGCAAATACCCCGAATCCTGCCGGGATTTTATCCGGCAGCACGCCCAGGAGATAGACGACCGGGTCATGGAGCAGCACATCCGGCTCTATGTCAACGACTACACCCTGTCGCCCGGCAAAGCCGGCTGGCAGGCCATTGAAAAACTGGAGCAAACCGCCAGATGCCAAAACATCATCGAATCGGCCTGATCATGGCCACCTATATCGAAGCCAAGCCGTTTGTGGAAAAAACCAACTGGCTGGGCTCTGAAAAAAAGCCGTTTCCGGTTTATTACGGAAACCGGGTGATCCTTGTGGTCTCGGGCATGGGCAAGGCAAACGCGGCGGCTGCGTGTGCATGGCTCTGTGTGCGCGAATCTGTTAAATCCATTGTCAACACGGGCGCTGCCGGGGCAAACCAACAGGGCCTGCCCCTGGGCGGGATCCATCACATCAGCGAGGCCCTGGAAACCGACCGCAGACATTTTCAAACCAACGCGCCCTTCTGCCACAAGCCCTCTGTTCTGGAGGGGTTTTCAACCCTGCGCCTGGCCACCCGGGAAGAGGCGGTCATTGATCCGGACCAGCGGCGGCAGACTGCAGCCATTGCCGAGCTTTCGGACATGGAAGGCGCCGCCGTGGTCCAGATCGCGAACAAATTTGAAATCCCGTGCTTTTTGTTCAAATTTGTCAGCGACACCCCGGAAGATACCCAGGGCAGCCGGATCGTCGCAAACATCCGCCAGTACCGGGACCTGAATTTTGATTTTTTCACCCAAACCTTGATGAGCCTGTAAAAAGTCTTTTTTACAGGCTTATCAAGTCTTAAAAAGCGTTGTTTTCATGCCCGGTCCCGTGGGCTGGCCCGGCAGGAACCCTTCCAAGGAAACCTGGGGGCGGGGTCGGTTTATGAAGCGACATTGAGCGTTTCCGGGATAAATTCAGCCAATGCCGGAGCGAGTAAAGTTTCAACTTGCCCGGGGCTGGATGGAAGAAACCTGGAAACGGTCAGGAGCGAAAAAACCGGCGCCGCCCCGGGGCTTGCTTCCTGACAAACAGCGGACGCGGCAAAACTCCTATCCCAATCCAAGGAGGCTTCCGGCCTGATAGACCGATACAGCCAGCACAAAGGCCAGCACCGTGTTAAACGCCACTGAAAACACCGCCCATTTCCATGACCCCGCTTCCCGGGCAATGCAGACCACGGCCACAAAGCAGGGCGAGTAAAACATCACAAAAACAATCAGGGCAAAAGCCGTCAGAGGCCCCCATTGTGGGGATCGGGCAAGCCGCCGGGAAAGGCCGGAAGCCTCTTCCGCATCGATTTCGCCCATGGAATAGGCCGTGCCCAGAGTGGAGACGATCACTTCCTTGGCCGCAAACCCGCCCACCAGTGCGATGTTGGTGCGCCAGTCAAAACCGGCCAATTCAGTGACAGGCTCAAGGGATGTGCCGATGCGCCCGGCCACTGAATGCCGAAGCTCCGCACCCGCAAGGGCCGCCTCCTGTCCGGGTCCGAAGATTTCAGCCTGATCGGCCGGAAGACCGGGAAAGCTCATCAGGGCCCAGAGCAGGATGGATATGGCCAGAATCACCGTAGCCGCCTTGCGGATGTACTGCCAGGTCCGCTCCCAGGCGTGGATGAGCACGCCGCGCACCGTGGGCAGCCGGTAAGGAGGCAGTTCCATGATAAAGGGGGTGGCTGTTCCCCGGATGATGGTCTTTCTCAGCACCCAGGCCACGGCAAGGGCCCCGCCCCAGGACATCAAAGTCACGGCAAACATCACCCAGGCCTTGTGGGAGGCGAAAAACGCCCCAATGAGCAGGGCAAACACCGGCAGCTTGGCCCCGCAGTTCATAAAGGGAACTGTTAGCAAAGTGGCCAGTCGCTCCTTTGGCGATTTCAGGGTCCGGGCGGCCATGATGCCCGGCACCGCGCACCCGCCGGCAATGCCGCCCGAAACGATAAAGGGCATCACAGAGCTGCCGTGCAGGCCAAAGACCTTAAAGACCCGGTCGAGCATGAACGCCACCCGGGCCAGATACCCGGAATCCTCCAGAATGGTAATTCCCAGAAACATCAAAAGAATGATGGGCACAAAGCCCAGCACCCCGCCCACCCCGTCGATGATGCCTGAAATCACCAGTGACTTTAGCACCCCTTCTGCCATGTGGGCCTCTGCCATGCCCCGAAGCGCAGCAAACCCGCTTTCCATCCAGGCCGCGGGAATTTCGCTGAAGGCAAAGGTGAAATGATACAGCAAAAGCACGACCCCGGCCATGATAAAGGGGCCGGCCAGGCGGTTGATCAGCACCTTGTCGATCTGATCTGAGAGATAAAGCCGGTTCTGCTCATTTTCCACCTCGATAACACCCTGGCGGATGATACTTTTGATAAACCCGAAGCGATGATCGGCAATAATGGATTCGGCATCCGTGTCCAGGGTGCGGTTTAAATGACTGGCCACCCGGCCGGCGATCTGCTCGAGTTTTTCAGAAACATGCGCATCTGCCCGCCGGCCCGCGGAAACGATCTGCTCATCTGCCTCCAGATATTTGAGCGCCACCCACCTGGCCGGATAATACTGGGTTAAAAATTGACCCCGGGATATAATGGGCTCCATTTCAGCCAGGGCCGAATCAATGTCTTCGCCATAGGAAACATTGAGTTCCTTTGGCCCGGCATACGTGTCTGCTACCTGTGCAGCCGCGGCCATGAGTTCCTTTTTGCCGGTGCCGTTTCTGGCTACCGTGGGCACCACGGGCACGCCGAGCAGGGCCGAAAGCCTGGGGGCGTCAATGCGTACCCCGCGGCTTTTTGCCACGTCCATCATGTTAAGCGCGATGCAGACCGGCACACCCATTTCAATGATCTGCAGGGTGAGATAAAGGTTTCTCTCCAGGTTGGCGGCATCGACAATGTCGACCACCACTGCGGGTTTTTGGGTGGCGATAAAATCCCGGGCAATGACTTCCTCCAGAGAATAGGCGGTCATGGAGTAGGTGCCCGGAAGATCCACCAGGGAAAATTCCCGGTCGTCGATTTTGTAAACACCGGTCTTTTTTTCAACCGTTACCCCGGGGTAATTGCCCACGTGCTGGCGGGCCCCGGTCAGGGCGTTAAACAATGTGGTTTTGCCGGAATTGGGATTTCCGGCCAGTGCGATTGTGTGAACCATGGCCAGTTATTCCACCTCCACTTCGATAAAGTCGGCTTCGCTGTTTCTCAGGGTGAGGGTAAAACCGGCGATGCGCAGGGCCACCGGATCTTTTAGGGGCGCCCGCCCCTTAACCAAAAACTCGGTTCCCGGAACCAGTCCCATGTCCCGGATTCTGCGGCCCAGCTCCCGCCGGGCCCTTATGGCTTTGATTTTTCCGGATTGCCGTTCTTTCATCTCCCGCATATTGATAAGCTGCATTGGTCTCCTCCTTGAAAAGAAATATCAAATTATGTTTATTTGTTTGGTAAACCAAACTTTATTCGCTGTCAATACATTATTTAAAAATTTTTCCTTTTGTTTGCCTGCAGCAAAAAAATCGGTTATAGATAGAAACGATTCACTCACCAAGGAGAGGCCATGACAGGAATCGATTTATCTGAAAATCTGGAGGATTACCTGGAAACCATCCTGGAGCTGGAAAAGACCCAGAAGGTGGCCCGGGTAAAAGATATTGCCGAAATGCGGGGGGTATTGCGCGGTTCGGTGACAGGCGCGTTAAAAAGCCTGGCTGAAAAGGGGCTGATCAATTACGAGCCATACAGCTTTATCACCCTGACCCGAAAAGGCACGGCTGTTGCCGGAGAAATCAACCGGCGGCACCGGGTGATCAAAAACTTTCTCACCCATGTGCTCCAGCTCGACCCGCAGATTGCCGAAGACAACGCCTGCCGCATGGAACATGCCATGGACCGGGCGGCCGTGGACCGGATGGTGGCCTTTATCGACTACATGGAAACCTGTCCCAGAACCGATGCCAGCTGGATCCAGGGCTTTGCCAGACACCGGCAGGGAGAAAGCGACAGCAGGCCCGACTGCAAGGACTGCATGACCAGAAGCGCTGAAGAACATGCACAGAACAAAAAATGATGGCACCGTAAAAAGTCTGATTTCAGATGGTGCCGTAAAAAGTTCAAAATCAAGGCTTGCGCAATTTCGAAGAATGCAGCGTACTTATCCGTACGTGAAATTCTGAGAAATTGCGCGTAACGCAGATATTGGACTTTTTACGGCACCATCAAAAATAAGAACAAATATTTCAGGGAGGCCAGATGAGCCAGTATGAATTTTACGAAGTGATCAAAACACCGCCGGTGGCATGGGTCTATTTGAACCGGCCGGACAAGAAAAACGCCATGAACCCGCCGGCCTGGAAAGAGAGCATCCCCATTTTTGAAGACATTGACAAGGACCCTGACATCCGGGTGGCCGTGATTGCCGGCCGGGGTCCGTGCTTTTCCGCAGGCATTGACCTGATGGGCATGGCCGGCGAGATGCCCGAATTAATGGATTCGGACCAGAAAGGCGGGGTCAAGTGGTCTCTTTTGAAAAAGATTTCCGCCATGCAGGACGCCATCAGCTGCATCGAGTGGTGCCGAAAGCCCGTTATCGCCGCCATTCACGGCCACTGCATCGGTGCGGGATTGGACATGGCAACCGCCTGTGATATCCGGATCTGCTCGGCTGATGCCGTGTTCTGCTTAAAAGAAGCCGCAGTGGGATTTGTGGCCGACGTGGGCGTGCTCCAGAGAATCCCGAGAATCGTGGGCCAGGGTTTTGCCCGGGAGCTGGCTTATACGGCAAAAACCATTGACGCCCAAAAGGCTGCCCAAATGCTGCTGGTAAACGAAATATTTCCGGATGCTGCAGCCGTCATGGAAGGCGCGGAAAAACTGGCCGCACAAATTGCCGACAACCCTCCCCTGGCCGTGCAGGCCTCAAAGGACGTACTCAACAACGGAGCCGAAAAATCCGTGGAGGACGGCTTGAAATACGTGGCCTCGGTGAGCGCCAACATCATTCCCTCAAAAGACCTGATGGAAGCCATTGCCGCTTTTTCCGAAAAACGCAAACCGGTATTTACCGGAGAATAAGGCCGCGGCTGTCCTATGCGCATCTATCTTTCAACCCTGGGCTGCGCCCGAAATCAAGTGGACAGCGAGGTCATCAGCGGCCGGCTGTCGGCAGCAGGCCACGAGATGGCCGGGCTCGCAGAAGAGGCCGAAGTCATCATCGTCAATACCTGCGCCTTTATCGAGTCTGCCGCAGACGAGGCCGTTGAGCAGATCCTGGAACTGGCCGAATACAAGCGCCATGGGACGTGCCAAAAACTCATCGTTGCCGGATGCCTGCCCCAGCGCTACGGACAGCAGACCGCAGAAGCCCTGCCGGAAGTGGATTTGTTTCTGGGAACCGGGGCCTATGACCGGATCACAGATGCGGTCATAGACACAGAAGCTGCAGGCAAATGCGTCATCCCCCCGCCCGAACACACCGCCCTGGCCGGCCCGGATGCGCCAAGGAACCGGGCCCCGGGGCCGGTTGCCTATGTCAAGATCATGGAAGGCTGCGGCAGGCACTGCACCTATTGCATTATCCCGGCCCTTCGCGGGCCCTTGCGCAGCCGGCCGGCCGAAGACGTTGCCGGCGAGGCCCGGCGCCTGGCCGGCCAGGGGGCTGCCGAAATCGTGCTGGTAGGCCAGGACACCACATCCTGGGGGTTGGATCAGAACCCGCAGGGCCGGTTTGCCGATTTGCTGGGGATAGTGGCACAAGCGGTGCCCGACTGCTGGGTCCGGTTTTTATACGGCCATCCCGACAGGATCGGGGATCGCCTCCTGGAAACCATGGCCGCATATCCGAACATATGCCGGTATCTCGACGTTCCCGTCCAGCATGCCAGCAGCCGGATCTTAAAACGCATGGGCCGGGGCCATGACAGCAAGGCGCTGGCGACACTGTTTGACCGCATTCGCTCGGCCATGCCAAATGCTGCATTGCGAACCACGGTTCTGGTGGGCTTTCCGGGTGAAACAGATGATGATTTTGCCCGACTTCTCGAATTCATGGAACAGGTGGCCTTTGATCACCTGGGGGCATTTGTCTACTCTGACGCCGAAGACCTGCCCTCCCACCACCTGGACGGGCACGTGCCCGCCCAGATTGCCCAGGACCGCCATGACGTGGTCATGATGCGCCAGGCAGACATCTCCCTTGCCAAAAACCGGGAGAAAATCGGCCAATGCACAGACGTCCTGGTTGAAGGCCGCGCAGAAGACGGCCGGCTCTTTGGCAGGACCCGGTTCCAGGCGCCGGAGGTCGACGGGGTTACCTTTATCGACATCCCTGGCAAATCGGCTGTTCCGGGACGAATCATGAAAATCCGCATCACGGATGCAGAGGAATACGACCTGACAGGAGTTGCCATATGAGCGGGATGAAGCAGCAGGTGCTGGAGAAAATCAATCCCGACCTGAGCGCAATCGAGATGGCTTTGGTGGAAAACCTCGACCCCCACCTTGACCTGGTCAAACAGACCGCCGGACATTTGATTTTTGCGGGCGGAAAACGCCTGCGCCCGCTTCTCATTGTGCTGTGCGCCAGGATCTGCGGTCATGAAAGTCCGTTTGTCACCAAATTTGCCACCACATTTGAATTTCTGCATACTGCCACGCTCATGCACGATGATGTGATCGACGGTGCAAACATGCGGCGGGGAAAACAAGCCGCCCATCATCTTTACGGCGCGCCGGTAACCGTTTTGGTGGGCGATTTTCTGCTAGCCCGGGCCATATGCATTGCCGCTGAGACCGAAAATCCCAGAATCATCCGGGTGGTGGCCTCACTGACCGAGCAGATGTCTGAAGGGGAAATCTACCAACTCATCAAAAAGGGACAGACGGATCTCACGGAAGCTGAATACATGGATATCATCCGGCGCAAAACCGGAGTGCTCATTGAAAGCGCATGCAAAAGCGGCGCAATTCTGGCCGGTGCCACCCAAAAGCAGGAAAACGCCCTGACTGCATACGGCAAACACCTGGGCATGGTTTTCCAGATCGCAGACGACATCCTGGACTACACTGCGGATGCCGGGGAGCTGGGCAAAAACGTGGGCGCGGACCTAAGGGAAGGAAAACTCACCCTGCCTGTGATCTATGCCCTGTCCAGGGCCGGTGAAACCGATCATGGGCGCATGAAAGCCATTATCAGCAATCCGGAGTTTACCCAAAACGATTTTGCTGAACTGCTTGACCTGCTTGAAAAATACCAGGGAGTGGCCGATGCCCGGCAAAAGGCCCTGGATCACGTGCACAAGGCCAAAGTTCACCTTGAGGGGTTTGCACCTTCGGCCACCCGGGAAATTCTGGAAATGATGGCCGATTATGCCCTCAAACGCTCATCATAAAAAAATTGGAGACAACGCCTGTTTTGGAGCAAATGTTCCGGTCCGGACATGAGAAAAAAAGGGAACCCATTGCCATGAAACGTTTTGCCGCAAATCAAACCCGATCCATACATTTGTTGCAAACCGGGCTCTGCCTGTTGATCCTGCTGTTTTTATCCTCCCCGCTGGCTTTTTTTGCGGAAGCGGCCGAAGATCGCGAAGTCATTGTCTGCTTCGGCCACAGCAGGATTTACAAAGACACAACAGCAGCCAAAAAAGAGGCGGTGTCCCGGGCGCTTCTCAAGACCGTGCAAAGCGCGGCTTTAAAAATGATTGCCAAAGATGATCTCACCGGCCACTTTGAGCTCATCGCCACGGTGCTCGACAAGCATCGGGACGCGTTTATCCAGGATTACCGGATATTAAAGGAATTTCAAACAGACAAAGCCTACCATGTGCTGGTGGAGGCTACGGTCTCCGGTCAGAAAATAGAAAAAGCCTTTGCTGATGCCGGCTTTGATCTCAGCCCAAAGGACCTGCCGTCGGTATTGCTCATGGTGGCGGAAAAAAATATTGATGACATCGGATTTAACTACTGGTGGAAGCAAGGGTATGCGGATTTTTCCGGGGGTGTTGCCGAACCGGTGATTCGCCGGGCCTTTTCCGGGAACGGATTTGCCGTGATTTCCCCGGACCCGGACAGCGGCGCCCTTGATGATGAATTGCTGGCATCGGGCATGGGCGCAGAGCCGGCCGACTACCAGGCCGCCCTTGTGGCCGGGCGCATGGGGGCGGATCTGGTGGTTTTGGGCCGGGCCCGGGTCAAAACCCTGGAAAACCGGATGGGCCAGGGGGTTCGCAGCTTCAGGGCCGATGTCCAGTTAAATATCATTGATGCAGAAACCGGCGAAAAACTGGCCTCTGTGACTGAAAAGGCGTTAAATGTCAGCGATGATCCGGACAAAGGCAGCAAAAAGGCCCTTGCTGACGCAGCCTATGCAGCTGCCTCCCAATTGTCTGAACAAACCGTTTCCCTGTGGCGCAATATTGAAAAACACAAGCAAACCTTTCAAATCCGCATCCGGGGACAACGGATTCTGCCTTACCTGGAACGCCTGCGCGCAGCCATCCGCCAGCATCCCGGAGTCTCGGATCTGCAGACCACGGAAATGACTTCAGCCAACGCTGTGCTGGAAATGCACTACACCCGGTCGGCCCAGCAACTGGCCAACCACTTGCTGATGCAGTCCTTTGACGGCTTTGGCATCAATATCCTGAAAATCTCTCCCAAGACCCTGCACATCGAACTGATCCCCGGCTGAAAAAAATCTGCTGCCGGGTTGAAAATCAGGACCTTAATGCAAAATGAACGATATTCATTTAAGTGAATTCGCATTTATAAATTTATACTTGTTTTTTGTTTAAAACAATATTATCAATTTTAAAAAATTCATGAACTGTTTTATTTTAAAACTTCCAGTTAACGATAACAAGAACTCACGGAGGTCTCCGGCATCCCAGCCGGCTGAAAGTGTCCGAAAAACACAGGAGACAAATTGCCCATGGAACTGACCCGGGAACAATTGATGATTCAGAAAATGGCCAGGGAATTTGCCAGAAAGGATCTGGCCCCCCAGGCCGCGGAAAGGGATCAAAAGCACGAGTATCCGGCAGAAAGCTTAAAAAAGATGGGGGAACTCGGTCTGCTCGGAATGCTGGTACCCGAAGAATACGGCGGCGAGGACATGGACACGGTATCCTACGCCCTGGCCATGAGCGAGGTGGCCTATGCGTGCGCATCCACGGCCGTGATCATGTCCGTGCACAACTCCATCTGCTGCGGCAGCCTGCTGCGCTTTGGCTCAGAAGAACAGAAGCAGCAATACCTGGTTCCCATGGCCAGGGGCGAATTTATCGCCTCCTTTGCCCTGTCCGAGCCGGAAGCCGGCTCGGATCCGGCGTCAATGAGCACCACGGCTGAAAAAGACGGGGATTTTTACGTGTTAAACGGCACCAAGCGATGGATCACCGGCGGAGCCACCTCGGAGCTGTTTATCGTGCTGGCCAAAACCGATCCGGATGCCGGGCACAAGGGGATTTCGGCGTTTTTGATCACCCGGGATCTGCAGGGATTTTCCACCGGCCGCCTTGAGGACAAAATGGGCCAGTGCGCCTCGGACACCACGGACCTGCTTTTCTCGGACTGCCGGGTGCCTGCCGACCGCATGCTGGGCAAAGAGGGTGAAGGATTTATCGTTGCCATGTCCGGGCTGGATGACGGCCGTATCGGCATTGCCGCCCTGTCCCTGGGGCTGGGCCAGGCCGCCCTGGATGAGGCGGTGAACTACAGCAAGCAGCGGGTGCAGTTCGGCCGCCCCGTTGCCGACAACCAGGGTTTGCGCTGGATGGTCGCCGACATGGCCACAGATGTTGAAGCCGCCCGGCTGCTGGTGCTCAATGCAGCGGCCAAAAAGGACAGAAAGGAAAAATGCAGCAAAGAAGCCTCCATGGCCAAGCTGCACGCCTCGGAAATGGCCAACCGGGTCACCGGCCAGGCCCTGCAGATCCACGGCGGCTACGGCTACACCAAGGAATTTCCAGTGGAGCGCTTTTACCGGGATGCCCGGGTGCTGACCATCTATGAAGGCACCTCCCAGATCCAGAAAATCGTCATTGCCAACGAAGTGCTCGGGGACAAAAAAAAGCGGCCCAAAAAATAGGCGCTGTTTTGCGTTTAAAAATCCCCCTGCCCGGAACGGATCACCAGGCGGTCGCCCGGATGGATGTTTGCCCTGTAATCCAGGTTGTTCCATATGATCAAAGCCGGGAGAGGAACATTGAACCGCTCGGCGATCGCAGAGAGGTTATCACCCTGTTTGACGACATAAACCCGGTTTTCTTGATCTTTGTCCCAGGCTTCCATCAATGATTGAAACCGTTTGTCAAAGCCTTTGGCCGAGCCTTCGGGAACATGGATCCGGTGGCTGCCGGCGGCCAGATAATGGCCCCGCAGATGGGGATTGAGATCCTTGATCACTTTAAAACTCGTGTCAGCCGCCTGTGCAACAATGGCAATGGGCGTCAGGCCGGAACATTGGACCGAAACTTCTTCGTATGCCTGGGGCGGATAAAGGTCTTCAGGCAAAAAGTCAAACCCGTACTGCTCCGGCTCTGTCATGATCCGTTTGGCCGCAAGAATCCGGAACACATACTGCTGGGTTTCAAGGGGCAGATACAGATCATAAAAATCACTGTTCTCCTGGACCATGATTTCCGCCTGCAGCCCGTGCTCGCCCATATTATAGGCGGCCGCAGCAAGCGTCCAGGACCCGAAAATCCCGTAAAGCGCCTTTAAATAGGATATGGCCGCATCCGTGGACTGAACGATATTTCTCCGTTCATCTTTTTGCGAATCAATCTGCAAACCGTATTTCTCACCCGTTGACCGGGTAAACTGCCAGAACCCCACAGCCCCCCGGGCCGATCCCGCATGGGGCCGCAGGGCACTTTCAACCAGGGCAATGTATTTTAAGTCCCCGGGCATTTTATTTTCCTTCAATTTCTGCTCTATGACAGGGAAATACAGGTTTGCCCGCTTGAGCCAAAGCACCACCTGGGGCCGGTTCCACAGGGTCAGAAGCATTTGCTTTTCCATGCGCTGCCTTGTGTCATTTTGGTCCAGCTCCGCTTTTTCACCGCAAAACGTTAAATCCCTGTCAATGCGCGCGGCCTGAAACAAGGACGGGATATCCGAAGACGCCCCGGCCCCGGCAATGGAAGCCAAACCAGAAAAAAGACAAAAAAGAATCAATAAAATCCTTTTTTCCATCACGTGCTCCTTTAAAATAAAAAGCCAAAGCATCAATTATTCGGATTCGGGCTGCGCCCCGACGCCTTGCCATTGCCCCTGTGCCGGCCTACCCCTTGTTTGACATCAATCACAGGTTCACTTTTGATGGTTTCGTAAAAAGCTTTTTACGAAACCATCACTTTTGCCCATTTTGAGAAAATGCTTATGCGGCAATAAACCGCTCCAGTTTTTCCCGTGTAACACTCGTGCGCTCCAATCCGAGACTGCGGCCGGAAAGTCCCATGCTCAGTCCCAGCAGCTGGGGATACAAAATATTGGGAATCGCGGTTTCGGGCACCGCTGCAAACTTGTTCTGGCAGTAAGTACATGCCGAACATATGAGATCCGCCCCGGAATCCAAGGCGCTGGAAATTTTGCGCTCTGCCAGCCTGCGCGAAAGCTCGGGGCTGCTTTCGGCCAGCGGTTGGCCGCAGCATTCCAGGCGCTTTTCCCAGTCCACGCATTCGGCACCGGTCACCCGGATCAGGCTTTCAAATATGGTGGGCGAAAAGGGATTGTCAAATTGCACCACTGAACTGGGGCGCAGTGCATGGCAGCCGTAATGTGCCGCGACTTTCATTCCGTGGTAGGACCTGCGGACATGCGCGCTGATTTGGGCAGCGCCCACGTCCTCGGCAAGCACGGAGAGCAAATGCCGGACCCTGGAGACGCCAGTGTATTTTCGATTCTCTGCTGCAAGCATCTGATTGATCTCCGCGCGCAACCCGTGATTCTCATCGAGTATATGCCGGGCGTGGGCCATGGTGCCGAAGCAGCATTTACACGGGGTGACAATATCCATACCGCCTTGCTCGGCAATGGCAAAATTGCGCGCCGACTGGAGAAGAAAGGCCTTCAGGTCGAAATTTCGCACGGAATAGCCGCAGCAGTTGAACTCCGGTTCCACAAAATCGACCCCCAGCGACTTTAAAACCGCCTTTGTGGAGGTCCCGTAATGGAAACAAAAATACGGGATCTTGCAGCCCGGAAAAAACGCCAGTGTCATATTTGATTCATTCCTTTTAATTCGGCGAATACCTGTTTGCCTGCCTGTAGGCAAGATTTTTCAGGCCGTAAAAAATATCGGTAATTCTGACACCCTGCGGACAGTGCTCCTGGCACAGGTAGCATGTGGCACAAGACCAGATCATGCGTGAGCTCAGCACTGCATCCCCCATCCCCAAACTCAGGGCATGCATCATCTGGTGCGGCAGCAGATCCAGCTCGCGCAAGGGGTCATCGGCGGCGTCCACCACAGGACACGCATTTGTACAGGTCTTGCATTTAAAACACCCGGAAAAGTCTTCCTGGTGAACCGCAACCGCTGCCAGGCTGTCCAGGAGATCTGTATCGCCTGAGAGTTTCTGCTGTGCAGAGGACAAATCCCGGTCAAATGAATCCGGGATCCATCTGGCCGCCGGGCTGTATCCCTGTTGCGCGAACTGTGCTTCAGCGGCCAGCCAGATATCCTGCAGATCTATGCCTGCGGGGCAAAGCCGGGTGCAGCGATAGCACTTCGTGCATATCTGCCCGCCTTCGACAATCTGCTCAAGCTGTCCAGGCGTCATGGGGTTTCCGGCAGAGAGCTTTTTTAAGGCCGACAAACGTTCGGATGGGAGGATATATCGGTTTTCAATTCCGGCAAAAATCGGCGCCACAGAGCAATGAACGCTACAGGTGCCACAGCTGGTGCATGCATCCAGTTCCATGGCCCGGCGGTTGAGACGATCCGCGGTTTCTTCCCGGGCCGGCGGGCCTGCGGAGTTGACCAGCAGGCTCAGGGGGGTGGCGATCACATGAAAAAACTTGGTAAACGGCAACAGGGCCAGCCCGATAAAACAGGCCAGAAAATGCACATACCACAGAATCACGTCCATCCGAACGCTGTCGAGAAATCCGGCCGCCGGATACATCACCCTGGAGGCGGGATAGGAGACAAACGCCCATTGCGGCCGGGCATGACAATAGGCGCAGTAGTTGACATGCATGTCCTTGCCTTGTTCCATTATTTTCGGGGTTTCGGGCAGGTCCTCACCCGGAAAGGCCGCGCCGTAATACGCCTGCCAGTAGGACTTGATCGGATCACTGCCCTCGGCTTCCATGGAGTAACCCGAATAATTCCGGAGCATGGACCCGAATACCGAGGGTGAAATGATCTTTGCGCCCTCCAACAGAAATCCGGAGAACATGATCACCAGCAGCAGGGCAATGGCAATCCGGTCAGCCCGGGTGGTGATCCGCTTCAAGATGCGGCTGGCCCGCCTGCGATATATGGCAATGCCCAGGCCGATGAGCACGAGCAGTCCGAACAGGTTGCGCAGAAACATAAACGGATTGACCGTGGAATGATAGGCGGAAAACAGCTCGCGGGAAACCTGATCCTCCAGGGCGTGCAGCAGCAGCAGCGCCATGAACCCGGCAAAAATAAAAAAATGCATAACCCACCTGAGCGGGTCTTTTCGCAGAATGTGCACCTGCAGGAGGACGTCATATATCAGGCTGAAGGCGACCCTGAAAATCCGGGAGCTGAAAACGGTCCGCACCACGGCCCGCAAGGCATATCCGAGGCGCCTCCATACAGAAAAACCGGGCTTTTGCGGACCGATTCGGTATGAAAACCAGGGGCGCACCTTGCAAAAAATACCAACCAGACAAACAAGACATGCTGCGTAAAACGTATATGTGAAAATCACGGAGGTTCCCTGTTGCTCAAATGTTTTTATGCAATGAATCCAAAATCCGGCTTCTTTAAAATCCCGACATGCCCCCCAATACCTAAAGATCCCGGCGTTTGATGGGGTATGTCCCGAAACGCCCGTTTTAACTGTGACGGCAAAAACGGCTAGCAAATTTTCGAAATAAATTGGCGAACTATACTGAATGCCTTCGTAAAAAGTCTGATTTCAGATGGTGCCGTAAAAGTTCAAGATCAAGGCTTGCGCAATTTCTAAGAATGCAGAATACTTATCCATACGTGAAATTCTGAGAAATTGCGCGTAACGCAGATATTGGGCTTTTTACGGCGCCATCATACTGGATTATCAGAATAATTGAGCAGCTTTGGGGGCTTGTTTTATGCAAAAAAAACGGCAAGTGTTGGAGGCACTCGACCGCCCGAAAACTAAAATCTGTAAGGCTCACAACAATTATTCAATCCGGTTGAATAATCCATGTTGTTGTATCATTCAAGCAAATTTTTTGTCTCGGGCGCAATGATCGATGGCAGCGTCCAAAGCGTTGCCCGCGATGCCATTGTTTTAAGGTCTGGAGCACGTGTGCCCTGGCCATTGCCCGCACCCTGAATATTCCCCTCTATGGAACCTACCACACGGCATTTCCCCAGTATGCGGCCGAACTGACCGGAGACAACGATATCGAGGAGCTGATGTGGAAGGCCATGATCTGGTTTTACAACCAGATGGACCTTGTATACGTACCTTCGAAAGCCACCGGCTGCGAACTGGCCGCCAAAGGGCTGAACCATGACAAAATAAGGGTTTATCCCCGGGGTATTGATATTCAGCGCTTTCACCCGGACAAACGCAGCGAATTCTGGCAATCGGAATATGGCCTTGGTAAAAATTCCATGAAAATACTTTACGTGGGCCGGATTTCAAAGGAAAAAAACCTGGACGTGCTGATCCGTGCATTTCAACAGCTGCATTTGCAGGGGAAAAAAATTGACCTGATCATTGTGGGAGACGGGCCTTACAAACAAGAGATGGCGTCTTTGCTCAGCGGCTCCAGCGCCATATTTACCGGTGAACTCACCGGAGAGACGCTGGCCCGGGCCTATGCCTCCAGCGATTTGTTTGTATTTCCTTCCGCCACGGACACATTCGGCAACGTGATTCTGGAGGCGCAGGCATCAGGCCTGCCTGTGGTGGTATCTGACCAGGGGGGCCCCCAGGAGAATATGATTCCGGAAAAAACCGGGTTTGTGGTGCCGGCTTTTGACCCGGAGGCCATTGCGGCGGTCATCAGCAGACTTTATCACAATACCGCTGAAACCGCCCGGATGAAACAGGCGGCGCGCAAGTACATGGAAAACCGATTATCCGGTTTTGCAGGCAAAGAATATGGGCTCCCGGACGCAAATTGTAAAGGCGGAAAGGCTTTTGATGCAAAAATTCGCCAGAAATTGGACCCCGCTGGATTTTATGACCAAAGTTTGATGGCACCGTAAAAAGTCTGATTTCAGATGGCGCCGTAAAAAGCTCAAGATCAAGGCTTGCGCAATTTCGAAGAATGCAGCGTACTTAGCCGTACGTGAAATTCTGAGAAATTGCGCGTAACGCAGATATTGCACTTTTTACGGTGCCATCATAATTGCCTGCCTTAATTTTATGTGGTTTTGATTACTTATTCACAGCAGGTTCCAGGACCATTTGCTGCGGCAGGTTCTCATAAGAGTCAAAGTGCATGGGGACCTGCTTGCCGTCGGCCCACATTTGGGCGGTGTCGTCATAATGCGGGCTCATGTAATGCCCCGACTGTCCGGGCGGACTGATCATGGTTGAGTTCTCGATATCCGCGAAATCGACCACCATGCGAATTACCCCGCCTGAATCCATCCGAAATGGTTTCCTGTTGTCCCAGAAGCCGGAATTGATTGTATGATGAGAGCCGTC
>JAIPES010000004.1 GCA_021737045.1 Desulfobacteraceae bacterium
CCAAGGGCGGGGTCGGTTTTTGAAGCGACATTGAGCGTTTACAGAAACCTCTGTAAACGGTCAGGAGCGAAAAAACTGACCCAGGCCGCAGGGCTTCCTTCCTGTAAAAACAGCGGCCGCGGTAAAAAGCTTTTTACGATTCCACCATGTCGGGTTTCATGGTTTTTTACCGATTTTTTCGGTTATTCGCACTCGATTCTGCTGTCGCCGGGCAGCATGTTGTTGTCGGTCTCAATGGAGACGGTGATTTTCCGGCGCATCTCCAGATCCAGAATTTCCCGCTTTTTGCGATTGAGCAGGTAAGTGGCCACCTCGGAAGGCAAATATCCCTTGACTGTGGTGACCCCGCTTTTAATTGTCTCCAGGCGCAGGCGCCGTAAAAATCCCAGCGCCAGGGATTCCACCGACTGGATCACACCCTTTCCCTGACAATACCGGCAGGTTTCAAAGTTCAGCGACCGGATCGACGGGCGGATACGCTGGCGGGACATTTCCAGAAGGCCGAAGGCCGATATCCGGCCCACCTTGGTGCGCGCCTTGTCCGGCTTGAGTTCGTTTTTCAGGGTCTGCTCCACCCGGGCTTTGTGCTTGCGGTCCCGCATATCAATAAAATCGATGACAATCAACCCCCCGAAGTCCCGCAGGCGCAATTGACGGGCCACCTCTTCGCCGGCCTCAAGGTTGGTCTGCAGAGCCGTGGCCTCAATTGAGGCCTTCTGGGTGGCCTTGCCGGAATTGACGTCAATGGAAACCAGGGCTTCGGTCTGTTCAATCACAATGGAGCCGCCGGACTTGAGCTTGACCCGGTTGTCAAAAATCGAGGCGATCTGCTCTTCGAGCTGGTGCTTGGTAAAGATCGGCTTGTCAGCCGAATAGCGTTTGACAACTTTTTTGTGCTGGGGCGAGACAATCTGGATGAACTCTCTGACCTGCTGATAAACCGTGTCATCATCGATGAGGATTTCCTTGACATCGGTTGTAAACGAATCCCTGATGGCCCGGACGGCAACGGTCTGCTCCTTATAGAGAAGCATCGGAGCCTTTTCCTCCACGGCCTTTTGCTGAATGTTTTTCCACAGCCGCATGAGATAGCGCACATCCTTGGAAATAATGGTCTTGTTGCTGCCCTGGCCGGCTGTGCGCACGATAAGCCCGTAATCTTCCGGCAAATCCAGGTTCTGGGTGATTTCCTTTAACCGCTTGCGCTCCTTCTCATCGGTAATCTTGCGCGAGACCCCGCGGTTTTTTGTTCCGGGCATCAGCACGGTGTTTCGGCCCGGAAGGGATATATAGGTGGTGAGCATGGCCCCTTTTTCCATGATGGGATCATTGGTCACCTGAACGATAAGCTCCTGGCCACGCTTGACAACGTTTTTCAGGGACTGATTGCCCGACGGGTCGTCGTGGAAATAATCCGGATGAATTTCCTGCTTTTGCAGAAAACCGTTTTTTTCCGCTCCGTAGTCCACAAAGACCGCCTGCAGGCTCGGCTCCACCCTGGAGACAACCGCTTTGTAAATGTTTCCCTGGGTAATTTCCCGGGCGCTGGTTTCAATGTGAAACTCTTCCAGCCGATTGTCCGTAACCGTGGCGATGCGGCATTCCTCCGGGTCCACGGCGTTGATGAGAATCTTGCTTGTCATATGCGGCTTTTTCCAGAATACTTCTTTGATTTTTGCATCCAATGCGTCTGCATCAGGCCGATGGTGATGTAAGGTGCATGTGAATGTTTTTAAATTGTTCCAGATTTCCGGTTTTTCGTCGGCAACCTGTCCACAATGGCCGATTCAGGAGATAAATAGGAAATTGGCGCAGACAAGTCAAACGATTTCTGGCATTTTGATGCCTCAGGCTTGATATTTCATTTATCCTGTGGCATGAAAGTGGGAATTATCAACAATCACAAAAAAAGGGGCAGCAACCGAAGATGGATCAACGATACGACCCGCAAACCATTGAACCCAAATGGCAGCAGGTCTGGGAAAAGACCCGGGCCTTTTGCGCGGATGCCGACGCCTCCCGGGAAAAATATTATCTGCTGGAAATGTTTCCCTATCCCTCCGGGCGCATTCATATCGGACATGTTCGCAACTATACCATCGGCGACGTGGTGGCGCGATACAAGCGGATGTGCGGCTATAATGTACTGCATCCCATGGGATGGGACGCATTCGGGATGCCCGCGGAAAACGCAGCCATTGCCAATAAAACCCATCCGGCCCAATGGACCTGGGACAATATCGCAGCCATGCGAAAACAATTAAAACGCCTGGGCTTAAGCTACGACTGGGAAAGGGAACTGGCCACCTGCGATCCGAAATATTACAAATGGGAACAGTGGCTGTTTATCCGTATGTATGAAAAGGGCATGGTGTACCGCAAAGAATCGCTTGTCAACTGGTGCGAGACCTGCAGCACCGTGCTGGCCAATGAACAGGTGGAAAACGGAGAGTGCTGGCGATGCGGACGGCCCGTCAAACAGAAAAAACTCTGGGGATGGTTCTTCAAAATCACCGACTATGCCGATGATCTGCTGGAGTACTGCGAAAAACTCCCCGGATGGCCGGAAAAAGTGCTTACCATGCAGAAAAACTGGATCGGCAAAAGCACCGGCGCGGAAATCCGCTTTCCTGTCAGCGGCAAAGATGAGGTCATCAACGTTTTTACCACCCGGCCCGATACCATCTACGGGGCCACCTACATGGTGCTGGCCCCGGAACATCCGCTGGTCCGAACCCTTTCCCGTGGCACCGGGCAGCAGGAGGCAGTGGATGCGTTTGTCGACCGTATGGCGGCGGAAAGCCGCACCGACCGGATGCTGGAAGCAAAGGAAAAAGAAGGCGTGTTTCTGGGCGCCTGGTGCACCAACCCTGTAACCGGCACGCAAATCCCTGTTTATACTGCCAATTTCGCCCTGATGGGATACGGCACCGGCGCTGTCATGTCCGTGCCCGCCCATGACCAGCGGGATTACGAATTTGCCAAAAAATACGGCATTGACATTATCGTTGTGATCAAACCGGAGGAACTCTCCGTTGAGGAAACCGCTGCCACGCAGGCCTATACCGGCGACGGAGCCATGGTCAATTCCGGCCCCTTTGACGGCATGCACAACCGTAAAGCCTATGAAGACCTGATTGCCTATTTTGAAAAACACGGCCTGGGCAAGCGCAGCATCAGCTACCGCATCCGTGACTGGGGCATTTCCCGTCAGCGGTACTGGGGGGCGCCGGTGCCCATGATCCATTGTGACACATGCGGCATCGTGCCGGTAAAAGACGCGGACCTTCCGGTAGTACTGCCGGAAAACGTTGATCTGCTCGACGGCGGGGGCTCACCGCTTGCCTCTCACCAGGCCTTTGTCAACGTCACCTGTCCGAAATGCGGGGCCGCGGCCAGGCGGGAAACCGATACCATGGATACATTTGTGGAATCATCCTGGTATTTTGAACGCTACTGCAGCCCGCACTGCGACACGGCCATGTTTGACAAAAAGGAAGTCGCGTACTGGATGCCCGTGGACCAGTACATCGGCGGTGTTGAGCATGCGGTCATGCACCTGCTTTATTCCCGGTATTTTACCCGGGTATTAAAGGACATGGGCCTGGTGGATTTCAAGGAGCCTTTCACCCGGCTGCTCACCCAGGGAATGGTATGCAAGGAAACCCAGCACTGCCCGGAACACGGTTTTTTGTATCCCGAGGAAGCCGGGGCGCGGGGTGAATCGGTTTTCTGCAAAAAATGCGGCCAACCCGTGGAAGTGGGACGGGTGGAAAAAATGTCAAAATCCAAAAAAAATATCATTGACCCCAATGAACTGGTGGCCCGCTACGGAGCCGACACGGTCCGGCTGTTCTGCCTGTTTGCCGCCCCGCCCGAGCGGGACCTGGAATGGAGTGAACAGGGGGTTGAAGGCGGTTTCCGTTTTTTAAACCGCATCTGGCGGCTGGCCTCGGCATGGATGGTCCGATTCAGACAAACCCGGGCTTTCACCGATGCACCCGATGACCTGGATGAAAAAATCCGGCCCCTTTACATCAAGACCCATCAGACCATCAAAAAGGTCACAGACGATATCGAAGCCCGGTTCCATTTTAACACGGCCATCAGTGCTGTCATGGAACTGGTCAATGCCATGTATCAGGCCGAAACCCGGGGCATCTCCCCGGAAACCGCAGATGATACAGCTGCGGCCGTAATGCGCGGAGCCATGGAAACCGCCCTGCTGCTGCTTGCACCGGTGGTTCCCCATTTTACGGAGGAACTCTGGGCCGCCATTGGATATGAACCCGGCAGCATGGCCAATCAATCCTGGCCCGCCTGGCGAACAGATGCGCTATCCGCAGACACCCGTGTGATCGTTGTGCAGGTAAACGGCAAGCTGCGGGCCAAATTTGAAATCAATGCAGAGGCAGATGACGAGACATTAAAGGCCCGGGCTCTGGAGGATGAAAACGTGACGCGCTTTATCGCCG
The DNA here is from genome assembly GCA_021737045.1 of Desulfobacteraceae bacterium. Lineage (GTDB taxonomy): Bacteria > Desulfobacterota > Desulfobacteria > Desulfobacterales > Desulfosalsimonadaceae > Desulfosalsimonas. The sequence continues at coordinate 4,476 of JAIPES010000004.1, forward strand.
ACAAACCCGTAAAAAAGGTGATCACAGTCAAACACAAGCTGGTGAATATCGTTGTATAATACCCAAAAGCACACCTGCAGATGCAAATGGCAACTGTTTTCTGTATTCGCGGTTCTCGCCGCCATGGCGATGCTTGCCGCCGGCTGCGGGTACCGACTGGCCGGCGGCGGCAGCCTCCCCGGGGATGTCCGGCGGATCGCAGTGGAAACATTTACCAACCGCACCGGTGAGATCGGCATCGAAGCCGTGATCACCAATGACATCCTCTACGAAATCACGCGCACAGACAAGGCCACAATAAGCGACAAAAACCGGGCAGATGCGGTTCTTACCGGGGTGATCCGCTCTGCGCGCAGCAGCAGCATATCCCACAGCGCAGCACATGAAACTTCAGAAGAGCGGGTGACCGTAGTGGTGGATGTCAGCCTTGTCAGCACAAGCGGCGAGACCCTGTGGTCTGCAAGCGGCATCTCAGCCTCGGAGGAATACACGGTGGCCGGGGACAACATGGGCACTGAACAGAACAAAAAATCCGCTGTGGCCAAGCTCTCGGGCCGGCTGGCACAGCGGATTTATTATCGGATGACCGACGATTTTTAAAAAGGAGCGTTAAAACCCTTATACAGAGCGGTTTGCCCGCCGGTTTAACCTGGAAATTCTGCGGGCGGCGGTTTTTTTGTGAATCACGCCTTTGCGGGCCGCCTTGTCAATGACAGACTGGGCTTTTTGAAGCTCTGAGCTGACATCTCCCTGACCCTTTGCCACTGTGAGCACGTTTTTAACCGAGGTCTTGACCTGGGTTTTGACCATTCGATTGCGCATGCGGCGCATGGTGTTCTGCTTGATTCGCTTCAGCGCGGATTTGTGATTTGCCAATGCTCCAATCTCCTTGTATCTTTTTTATACGTTGGCTTTTGTTCTTTGGTTGCGATTTGTTTGAAAATAAAATAGCGTAATTTGTCTCTATACCCTCCCAAAAAACTTGTGTCAAGCCAAAACAGGATGCAACACCAGCCCCCGGCAAAAAACCGGCTCTGCTCTGACCTTATTTTCCCTTTTTCCGTTTCAGCGCGATTAAAATACTCAGCCTCAGGCGGTTCAGGGCATCCTGGAGGTCCCCGATTTCATCTTTTCGGGTGACCGGGATTTCACTCTCCAATTCACTTCCTTTGGCAATGTTTCTGGCCACAACCGTCATTTTCCGCAATGGTGCCATGGCTTTGGAAACATAAAGAAATGTAAACAATAAGGATAAAACAAGAATAAGGATCATGATCAAGCCCATTGTTTTCACCAGCTGTTTTTGCGCTGCACTGATCGAACTGAGTTCAACCCCGACACGAAACCCGCCCCAATGCTTTCCCTTGACAGTGATGGGCGACGAAACATCCCATGCGACTTCCCCGGTGTCCCGGTGATATATCTGCTGAAATCCCTCTTCTTTGTTTTCAGCTGCCTTGATTCCAACCGGGTCGTTGAAAATCCTCTTGGTTCGGTTCCGGACCCGATCCTTTTCCGGATCACCGGTGATGGGCTGCTGATAGCGGGTATTGTGAGTTGGAACATATCCATTGCGATCCGCTGCCACCGCGTAAAGCAGATTGTCATCCTTAAGGAACTTGTCCTGTATGGAAAGAATGGCCCGGTCCAGGTATGAATCATAGGAAGTATGGTATTTGGGCGGATCAAAATTGCCAAAAATTTGGTAATCCGTGTCAAATGCTTCGTTAACGGAAAAAACGCCATTATCGATTGCTTCCTCTATAATAGTGGCCACTGTTTCAGCCCCAAGAACAGACTGAATTTTGGCACGGTATAAAAGCTCATCCTCAAGCCTGCTGGTTTGCTGGCTTACCAAAAAATAGGTGCCCGCGGAAAACACAATGATAATAATCGCACTGATGATCAAAGAAATTTTTACACTCATTTTTCCGGTAATAAATGAAAGCATGATCTGATCCCCTGTTTTTGGTTACAATATTTGGCTCCACCCATATGGAAAAAAATTACGGTTTGTTTTCTTAAGATAAATCCACGACCCATGGATATTACCCAAAAAATGGCGCTATTTCTCATAGCCCACACGAATCGCACCCCAGTGTTTGCCCCGGATGTAAATCGGGACAGACAAATCTGCAATCGTATTTCCCGTATCCCGTTCGTATTGCTGAAGCAAATACGGATCGGTATTGCGTGCTGCAGCCAGGCCTGTGCGGTCGTTGGCAATACGCTTTGTCCGATTATGTTTCAGGTTGTAATCCGGATCATCTGTCAGCGCCTTGGAATATTTCGAGTTATGGGTAGGCACATAACCATTTCGATCCACAGCCACAACATACAAAAACCAGGACTGCTGTCCAAGATATTTATCGAGAATGATACGCAAGACCTTATCCGTATGACGATCGTATTGCGTATGGTATTTTGGCGGATCCGTGTCCGGAATAGGTATATAAAAGGTATCAAACAAATCAGCGAATGATACCACATTTGATTCCACAAGTTTTTCCATCTCCTGGATAACCTCATCCCGACAGCTCAGGGCGGCTTGTTTGGCGATAAGGTCTCTTCCTGTCAGGTTATCGTCCTCGGCCATGGCCGGAATAAAGCCTGAAAAGAATATGAAAATCGCAATGCCTGAAAACAAAAAAATGTTTTTCCGCAATGTTCTTCTCCTTATGTAACGCTGTGGCGCGTTGATTGACATTTTTTTTAAAGACAATGAAGATAAATTGCACCTTGCTTGGTGGACAAGGGTTCCATGCAGTTTAAAACCCCTTCATTTTATTATGCATCTTATTTTTGAAGGTTGTTTTTTCCTTATTGCCCGGAATCATTTCAGCCACGCGCTCAATAAAATCCCACGCACCTGTTGTTGGAATTCCATTTAAGGAAAAACCCATCTCGCTTGCGGCATCCTCGATCAGCGTCTCTCCGAGAGGCCCCAGCAAATCGACCAAATCTGATTTGATATCTTTAATAAAAGCCTGATTCAAATAAGATATATTCGGCTCCACTTTTTCAACCAGACGGAGGTTATAAAGTTTTGAAAACGTCTGCTTGAAAGCCGCAGGGGTCATATCCGCGTCAGTCATCACTTGCCGTAATGTTTTTCGCTCATCCAATGCCGCAAGAAGCCTGAGCATGTCCCTGTCAAGAGTGATCTCACTGTTTGTATCCGCTCTGGTTCTTTTGAAATGAAATTCAAGCAAATTGGCCATTGCCTCCCCCCTTCTGATGGTGGAAAAATTATTTTCCACATGGCTGTTTACAGCAGCTACCACCCGCCAATGACACGCTGCACAAACCCATAATAGCCTTGCCGGCCATGAATAAAATTCTCACCGCCGACTTATCCGGGATTTTCTTCCCGAAATGCATTTATTCCCCCTTGGCAGCTGTTTAAAACTTCGCAAGGTTCACCTTCCGTAAAGGCGTAAAGGTAAAAAAACAAAAAAATGCTTTGCTATTTCTGAGGTCCCATAAAAAACAACACTGTCATGACGCATGGAATGGAAATCCGGGAAATACAAGCGGGCAACATTGATCAGTGTCAAAAAAATGCCTTTTCGATGACAACAAGTGAAAAAAGAAAAATTCGGGCAGGCCGGGATATTACTCAAAACACCAAGAACTTTTTCCAAAGAAAGCCAATATATGCCATCCTTATTCATGCTGAAAATTATACAATTATTGTAACTTATGACAGATATCGTGGGCCTGGGCTCCGGCTTCAGTTAGAAGAAAAGGGCTAAACATTACGATGCCAATAATTCGGCTCAATAAGGTTAACTCTTTGAATTATTTTCAATAAGCTTGCTATTTATACGAATGTAAAAAACATGTCAAGAAAATAAAACCTCATCTCAGTTATTCATACAACTATCATTTACTTTACATGTTTTTATTTAAATAAACAGTGTTTTTTATTTGTCTGAATTCTTTAATGTCCCTTAAAAATGCTATATTTTACAGCAGTCAACACTGATGGCACCGTAAAAAGTCTGCCTTTCAGGCAACTACAAAAGCCCGCGCAATCAAAGTATTGCCTTTTATCATTTGATCTTGCCGCATGGGTATTGTAAAAGTCCTGCATTATGGATGAAAAACAAAAAGTAACCCGGGCTGCCGGCGTAATCGGTCTGGCTACCCTGCTGAGCCGAATTCTGGGCTTTATCCGGGATATGATCATTGCCTGGTTTTTCGGGGCCGGCAGGCTTTCAGACGCTTTTTTCGTGGCCTTCCGGATTCCGAATCTGCTCCGGCGCCTGTTTGCCGAAGGCACCCTGAGCATGGCATTTGTGCCGGTCTTTACCCGATACCTTACCGGCTCCGGCCGGGCCGAAGCATTTGCGCTTGCCAGATCGGCCATGCGCCTGTTGGCGGCGATCCTTGTGGTGGTCACCATTGCGGGCATTCTCACGGCCCCCTGGATTGTCAAGGGAGTGGCTCCGGGTTTTTCCGGCGATAAGTTCGAGCTGACAGTCACTCTCACCCGGATCATGTTTCCTTACATTGTCTGTATCTGCCTTGTGGCCCTGTGCATGGGGATTTTAAATGCGCTTGGCCATTTTGCGGCCCCGGCCCTGGCACCGGTTTTTTTAAACCTTGCCATGATCGGCGCTGTGCTGTTTATTGCCCCCCTCATGCAGGAACCTGTTATGGGACTGGCCATCGGCGTGTTAATCGGCGGAGGTCTCCAGCTGGCACTCCAGTTCCCGTTTCTGCTGCAAAATGGAATCCGGGTCTGGGAAAAAGCCCCGCTTTTCCATCCGGGTCTGGCCCGGGTCGCCAGGCTCATGGGACCTGCTGTTTTCGGCGCAGCGGTTTACCAGGTCAACATTCTCATCGGCACCCTGCTGGCCTCCCTGCTGGCCGAGGGCAGTGTCTCTTACCTGTACTATGCCGACCGCGTGGTGCAGTTTCCCCTGGGTATATTCGCCATCTCCATGTCCGTGGCCCTGCTGCCGAGTCTTTCGCGCCAGGCGGCAGCACAAGACTTCACCGCCCTTGCCGACACCTTTGCCTATGCCATGAACATGGTTTTTTTTATTACCATCCCGGCCATGGTGGGCCTGATTGTTCTGCGCGAACCCATTGTCGGGCTTCTTTTTCACCGGGGGGCATTTGAGATTGAAAGTCTGCAGGCCACGGGGTTTGCCCTGTTTCACTACAGCGTCGGACTGTGGGCTTTTTCCGCAGTGCGCATCGTTGTTTCCACCTTTTACGCCCTCCAGGACACCAAAACCCCGGTTAAGATGGCCACATATTCCATCATCGCCAATATCGGCCTGGCCGTGATCCTCATGGGTCCTCTGTCCCACGGCGGGCTGGCGCTGGCCACATCCCTTGCCTCCATGATCAATTTTATCCTGCTCACCGGCGTGCTCCATTACCGCCTGGGAGGGCTGCACTGGAAAAAGATCATTGTTTCCACAGGCAAAACTGTGATAATTGCAAGTGCAATGGGTGCTGTCCTGCTGGGGTGGATGGCTTTTCTGCCCCTTGATGCCGCAGGTCCTGCGCGGGTTCTGTTTTTGGAGCTGACAGCGGCAATTTTCGCCGGTATTCTGGTCTACGGCGCCTGCGCATGGCTGCTGCACCGCAGCGCTCTATATGCTCTGATCTCCATGGTGAAACGCAGTTGAAATCCGTATCCGAGAACTCCGGTCTTGTGCGTTGGGGGCTCTGGGCTGCCGCCCTTTTGCTCGGCATTTACCTGCTGGCCATTATCTTTGGCGATCACGGCCTGACGGGCATGAAAGCCATGCGCGAGGAACTGAAGCAAATCCGGCAGGAAAACGCCCGGCTTGAAAAGGAAAACATGGACCTGTACCGCAGCATCAACAGGCTGAAAAACGACCCGGCATATATCGAGCAGGTGGCGCGGGAGGAACTCAACATGGTCCGGCCGGATGAAATCGTGTTCCGCTTTGGCGACGCTGCCGGTAAAAACCAACAAAAACAGAATCAATGAAAAATCACCCCTTATACGCAAGCCAGACCCTGGCCCGTTTATACGCGGCACAGGGCCACACCCGGCAGGCTGAAATCATCTGCGCCCGCCTCCGGGAAACCGCAAAAGCCGGGCAATTCCGAATGGCAAACACGATAGCGGATTCCGGAAGGCCTGTGGCCGATGAAACCACTGTCTCTGAACTCGCCAGCCGCATGGCCCGGTGGCTTGACCTGGTGGCCAGATACCGCTTTTACAGAAAAGACCGCTATCCGAAAATTTAAATCCTTCCTGATTTTATCCTTGATTTGCGCAAAACCGGTTTTATATTTGTGGTAATCAACTACTGAAAATAGACAAATCCGCAATAAACAGTAGACCAGGAAATATCCGGTTAATCCGGAGAATTCATATATGAAAAGGGGAACAACCCTATGATCGGCAATCATTTCCGTACCGTATTGCTGCTGACGGTTTTGACGGTGATTATCATGCTCATCGGACGGATGCTCGGGGGCACCGGCGGCATGTTCATCGCCCTGATATTTGCCGGTGGTATGAATTTTTTTTCCTACTGGCATTCCGATAAAATCGTATTAAAAATGTACAAGGCCCGTGAAGCCGATTCTCAAAGCACGCCTGAGCTTTACGGCATTGTCGAACAACTGGCCCAAAAGGCCGGTCTGCCCATGCCACGGGTCTACATTATCCCTCAGCAGGCGCCAAACGCCTTTGCAACTGGCAGAAATCCGGATCATGCCGTGGTCGCTGTCACCGAGGGACTCCTGCGCTACATGAACAACCAGGAAATCGCGGGTGTGATTGCCCATGAGCTGGGGCATGTGAAAAACCGCGACATCCTAATCGGATCCATTGCCGCCACCATGGCCGGAGCCATCATGATGATCGCCAATTTCGCAAGATTTGCGGCCATCTTCGGAGGGCTTTCCAGAGACGAGGGGGAAGGCGGCGGCATTTTCGGGCTGATTGCAATGTCGATTATCGCTCCGGTCGCCGCCATCCTGGTGCAGATGGCCATATCCCGTTCCCGGGAATATATGGCCGACGCCACGTCCGCAGATATTACCCGGGACCCGGACGGGCTTGCCTCGGCTCTGGAAAAACTCTGTGCATACAACAAAAAAATTCCCTTGCAGGCCGAACCCGCCACAGCGCACATGTTTATCACCAATCCGCTTGGCCGACGACAGGGACTGACCCATTTGTTTTCCACACATCCCCCGATTGAACAACGCATTGCCCGGCTGCGTGGCCAAAAACCGGCGCCGGCAAACCATTCCCAGCCCCGGACGCCGGATGCCGAGGCTCGGGCAAAACAATCCTGGGACCGTTTAAGCGGATGAGCAATGCATTGAAAAACAACCAAACCGGTTCTGACCCACTCCCCCTTGATCCCGAAATCCGGGATGCCATTTACAGGGCCGTGGCCAGTGAGCCGCTGGCCTGTGAGCTGAACATGAAGCTTTTGGAACTGGAAAAGGGTTTTTCATGCGTGGAAATGCGCTATGAACCGGAAACCATGGCCAATATTTACAACCGCGCACACGGGGGCGCTATTTTTTCCCTGATTGACGAAGCCTTTGAAACCGCCAGCCAGACAGAAGGCACAATTGCCGTTGCCTTAAATGTCAATGTTACTTACGTGCAAAGCCCGGCCGAACCCATGCGCCTTTTTGCCCGGGCCAGTGAAACCAGCCGGACCCGGAAAACCGCCGGTTACGATATCCGGGTGACCGATGAAAACCAGCAGCTGATTGCCACCTGCCAGGCCCTGGCCTATTGCACCGGCAAACCGCTGCCGTTTTAAACCAAACTATTGCAGAAAGGTTTGGAAGCCGCTGCGGAAAAACCCGCAGGCAAACACCTGGAAATATCAACCACGAGGGAAAATACCATGAAAATGAAGCTGATGCTTATAGACAATCAGTTGGTGGTGCGCCAGGGCCTCAAGGCGCTACTGGCAAAAGAGCCGGACATGGAAGTAGTGGCCGAAGCCGCAGAAACCTCAGAAAGCCTGGATTTGATCAAAAAACACCGGCCCGACGTGGTTGTTGCTGAAACCGCCACCGCCCGCTCCGGTGGCACGGATACCGTTCGAATGATTCAGGCAGCCGGGGTGGCCTGCCAGATCCTGATCCTGACAGGCCAAAGCAGCAAGAGCCTTGTACGTGAGGCGCTTCAGGCAGGCGCCCGTGGCTATGTCCTGAAAACAGCTTCTTATTCGGAAGTTCTGACCGCCATTCGGTCCGTACAGCAGCAGTCCTACTACCTGAGCCCTGAAATCAGCGCTGAAATCATCCATACTTTTGTTAAAAAAAAGCAGAAAAATATGCAGGCAGAGCCATATGACCAGCTTTCCAAGCGGGAACGCCAGGTATTCAAGCTCATTGCCGAGGGCAAAACCACAGATGAAATTGCAGACATGCTCACCATCAGCCCCAAGACCGTGGCCAAGCACCGGATGAACATCATGGAAAAACTCCGGCTCAAAAACACGGCCACACTCGTTCGGTATGCGGCCCGAATCGGTATTCTCGACATTTGATCCGTCAAAAACACAAAATCATTGTTTCCCCCGGCAATACCGGCCCGGGGGTTGGAAAACAGCAGAAAGAGAGAAATCATGGCCAAAATCAAACTCATGCTTGCAGATCATCAGCCGATTGTCCGGGAAGGCATCAGAGAACTGCTCGAAAAGGAATCCGACATCAAGGTCTCGGCCGAGGCCGGCGAGGGAGCCCTTTGTTTCAAACGTCTCAGGGAGACCAAACCCGACGTGCTGCTCATGGATATTTCCATGCCAGGCATTGACGGCATTAACAGTATCCGGGAACTCAAAAAAATATCTGAAAAAACCGGCATTGTTATCCTGACCATGTATCAGAAGCGTTCCTATGTCCGGGAAGCACTCCATGCAGGGGTTATGGGCTATTTGCTGAAAACCAGTCCATATGAGGAAGTGCTTGGGGCCATCCGCGCGGCCGCAGAGCAGAAATATTATCTGAGCACGGAAATCAATGCAGACATCATTGACAACTATCTGAAAAAGGAAACCACCGAACCCTTTGCGAGCAAATATGATCTTCTCACAAAACGCGAACACATGATTCTGCGCTTTCTGGCCGAAGGCTACACAACCAATGACATTGCAATGATGCTGTCGGTAAGCCCCAAAACCGTTGCCAAGCACCGCACCAATCTCATGGAAAAACTCGAGATGAAAAATATGGCCACGCTGGTGCGTTATGCTATCAAGATCGGTGTGGTGGATGTGGAAAGTGATTACGGCTCCGGATTATGAAAAAAAACGGCGACCCCGGCGCCATGAATGGTTCGTCCATGTCCAGATCCCGTGTTGTTGTGGTCTGCGGCCCCACGGGTATCGGAAAAACCCGGCTGTCGCTGACCCTGGCAAACCGTTTTAACGGCGGCATTGTCAGCGCGGATTCCATGCAGATATACCGGCACATGAACATTGGCACGGCAAAACCGGATGCAGCGCAGCAGGCCGCGGCCCCCCATTACATGATTGATGTGGCCGATCCGGACGAGCCTTATGATGCGGCCCGGTACGCCAGACAAGCCCGGGAGGCGGTTGCAAGCCTGGAGCAACAGGGCCGGCTGCCCCTGATCATTGGCGGAACCGGATTGTATATCAAGGCGCTGCTCTACGGCTTGTTTGATGCAGCCCCGTCTTCGCCCCGTCTCAGGGAAAAACTGCGCAATGAGGCCACCCAAAAAGGAACTCGTATTCTCCATAAACGACTGGCGGCCTGTGACGCGAAAGCCGCCGGACGGATCCATCCCAATGACGCCTACCGAATCATCCGGGCCCTTGAAGTCCATGCCCTCACCGGGCGGCCGATTTCTGAGTACCAGCATGACCACGGATTTGCCAATGCCCGGTACTGCTTTTTAAAAATCGGTCTGTACATGGACCGGCAGGCGCTTTATGCGCAGATCAACCAGCGGGTGGAACAGATGGTGGCAAACGGCCTGCTCCGGGAAGTCCGGAGCCTTCAGGAAATGGGTTATGACCCTGAACTCAAATCCATGCAGTCACTGGGATATCGCCACATGACAGCCTATCTGCAGGGACGTTTGGACTGGAACGAGGCCATAGACCAGATGAAAAAAGATACGCGCCGTTATGCCAAGCGCCAGCTGGTTTGGTTCAGAAAGGACCCGGATCTGTTCTGGATGGGGCCTGACAGCGAGGAAGAGGCATGCAGGCGGGTCCGGGAATTTTTGAGAAAGCCGGAATAACAACGGAAACAAAAATCCCCGGTATCCGGTATAAACCCGGGATACCGGGGATGGTTTGATTCGTTTATCAGGCAGCCAGACTGATGGCGGCCTCTGCGGTTTTGCGCAGCTCCTCTGGTGTAAAGGGCTTGTGCAGGTAATCGTAAATGCCCAGACGCGCACTTTCCTTTGCGCTTTCAATGCTGGCATAGCCTGTGATAATGATCACTTTTGCGCTTGGCTGCTTTTGCCTTACCGCCTCAAGCAGTTCCAGGCCCTTGACCCCCGGAATTTTCAGGTCAAGCAGTACCAGGTCATAGGCGCCGGCCTCAAGCTGGTCCAGTGCTTCGTCCCGGGTGACAGCCTGTTTTACGGCATAGCCCTTTTTTGCCAGTATTTTCCTGACGTTTTTGGAAATATAGGGCTCATCATCAATGACCAGTACATTTTCCCCCGCTGCCTGACCGGGAAACCCAATCACCTCGGCATCGGATCGGGCCTGATTTTCTTTCATCATGGCCTGGAACCGCGCCTTTAGCTCCTCATAAGGCGGCACGGCATACCCGTTACGGTCCACGTTAGCGGCATATTCAGCTCCGGTCAGGGCGGCGACTTCCTCATAGTCAAAAGGCATGTCCACACCGATCAGGGTTTTGATTGCCGGGCCCCTGGACTTCTTTGCAGCCTTGCCCTTTTTCCCCTTTTTCTGAGGACATTCCTGGGTTTTCATGCCGGCCTTGCAGGTTTTGCCCAGCTTTTTGAAGATATCGCATACCATCTGTCCCATTTCGCAGTAATTTTCCGACTTTTTGACTTCAACCACCGGCATGTCGGAACTGCCCAGGGTTTTGGTATATTCTTCACCGGTATATTTGGAAACCTCATCCATGTCAAAGGGCTGCTCCGAGCCGGTCCGGGCCTGTTTGCGGCCGGTGGTTTCAGCCATCTGCGCCTTTAACTGCTCATATGGCATAAAGGCGATTTCACCGGACTGCAAATTGCTGACATACTCCGGACCGGTCAGGGCCGCGACTTCCTCGTAGTTAAACGGCATGTCAATGCCCACGAGCTTTTTCACGGACGGGGCCTTGCCGGTTTTAGCGGATTTTGCCTTTTTTCCCTTTTTCTGGGGGCATTCCTGGGTTTTCATGCCGGCCTTGCAGGTCTTGCCCAACTTTTTGAAGATATCGCATACCATCTGCCCCATTTCGCAGTAATTTTCCGGCTTTTTGACTTCCACCACCGGCCTGTCCGAACGGCTCAGGGTATTGACGTAATCCTCTCCGGTATACTTGGCCACCTCTTCTGCGTCAAAGGGCATATCCAGGTCGATCACGTTGATCTGCCGCTTTACCTCCTCAGGAGTCGGCGCTTCGGCAAGCTTTTCAGAAGCCGCCAGGTTGATTGTTTCCCGCAGCTCATCCGGGGTAAACGGCTTGGTGATGTAGTCCAGGGCTCCGAGCTGGATAGCCTTGACAGCCGTGTCCGTGGACCCGTATGCGGTCATGATCAGGGCCTTGGTCAGGGGCCATTCGGTTTTGACCTGCTTTAACAGCTCCAGGCCGTTCATCCCGGGCATGACCATGTCAGAAAGCATCAGGGCAAACGGTTCTCTGGACAGCTTCTCCAGGGCCTCCTGACCACTCTGGGCCAGTTCCACTTCATAATTGTTTTTGGCCAGGATTTTTTTCACATTGTCGCAAATGTGTTTTTCATCGTCCACCACAAGGACTTTTTGCTTTTCGGTCATGACAGCCTCCTTTTGCGCCGGCTTGCCGGCGGTTTATAAAAGAATCAATGTTAATGTGTTATTTGTTTTCAAACTTTTGATTCCAAAGATGCAGGTTGCATGCCAAAACCCCATACACATTATAACTTTCTGAATTATAAAATAAAAATTTAAAACCAAAGTTATTTTTCAGTGAAAACTGAAGCTGTTGTGCATACACGCAAAGCCCGGCCTGAACAGGGAAAACAAAAAGGCCCGATACAGATAAAAGGCGTCATTGCGGGCTCCGCAAGGTGCCAACAGCAACCCGCTGCTCAGGCAAATGCACACAAAACAAGATGTATAAAAAAAATAGGCAGGTGTATAATGGACAGCAGCAACGCGTACACGGCAGAAAAGCTATCCGGAAGAAGGCCTGATGCTGTATTTCTTCATCAGATTCTGGAAATTGGGCCGCTGCATTCCTGTCTGGCGAGCTGCCCTGGAAATGTTCCAGTCGTTTTGCTCCAGGGCATTGAGCAGAAAATTTTTCTCCACCTTGGCCACGGCCTTCCGGCGGATTTCCTTTTTGATCCGGATCAGTTCCGCATTGGTCTCGGGCACGCATTCCATGAGGCGCTCAATGTCATCGATATCACTGAGATGGGGCAGGTCCTGAATGGTGATGGTATCGGTTTCACACAAAATCACCGCACGTTCAATGACATTTCGCAACTGCCGGACATTTCCCGGCCAGTGGTAGCTTAAAAGGCGGCTGGCGGCTTCCGGGTCAAATCCGGAAATGGATTTTCCCCGCTGATTGTTGAGCTGAGCCAGAAAATGATAGGCAATGGGCAGAATATCGCTTTTGCGCTCCCGCAATGGAGGCAGGTAAATGGGGTAAACAAAAATCCGGTAGTAAAAATCCTCACGAAACGATTTCTCCGCCACCATCTGGTTTAACTCCCGGTTGGTGGCAAAAATCAGCCGCACATCCACTTGGCGTCGGGCGGTATCGCCCAGGGGCAGAAACTCCCGGGTATCTAAAAACCGAAGCAGCTTGCCCTGGATATCCGGTGTGGTGTTGCTGATTTCATCAAGAAACACAGTGCCGCCGTCAGCCAGCTCAAAGATGCCGGATTTGTCTTTTTGCGCGTCAGTAAAAGCGCCTTTGCGGTATCCGAAAAGTTCGCTTTCCAGGAGACTGCCACTTAGGGTGCCGCAGTCCACCCCGAAAAAAACCTTGTCATGCCGGCCGCTGTTGGCATGGATCGCCCGTGCCACAAGCTCCTTTCCAGTGCCGCTTTCGCCTGATAGCAAAACCGTGGCATCGGTATCGGCCACCTTCTGAATCATGCTGATGACCTTGCGGATCTGCGGGCTGCTGCCAATGAGCTGGTGAGACAGCCTGGGCATGTGCGGATAGGGTTCCTGCATCAGCCGGCGGTTCTGCCGGACAATTTTTTGCTGCTCCAGGGCGTCTGCCACCACCTGCCGCAATTCATCCGGGGTAAAAGGCTTGGGCAGGTAGTCAAAAGCACCGGTTTTCATCAGTTCCACCGCTGAAGAAACGCTGGCATAACCGGTGATCACAATGACCATGGTTTCCGGATGGTTCTCCCGAAGCCACTTTAACACCTCCGGGCCTCCGATGCGGCCCATTTTCACGTCCGTGATCACCACATCGTAGCTTTTCTCCGCCAGCTTTTCCAGGGCACTGCGCCCGTCCAGCACGTACTCGATCTCATATGCCTGCTTTGACAGAATTTTCCGGCAGTTTCGGCAAATATGCACCTCATCGTCAACAATGAGTATCCGGGGCGCTTTTTGCTCGCTCATTCTTCGGAAACCCCTTTCACCGGCAGGGTAATGGTAAATCGGGTGCCGCTGCCGGGCCTGCTGGAAACCTCGATGTTGCCGCCGTGCTGCTCCACAATGCTGTGAGCGATGGAAAGCCCCAAACCGGTACCAATTTCACGGGTGGTGAAAAACGGATCAAATATTTTTTCAAGATCCTGTTTTTCAATACCCTTGCCGGTATCCGTGACATGGATGGCAATTGTATCTGCTGCCGGGTCATAAGCCGTGGAAAGCATAATGCGTCCCCCGGCCCCGGTGGCTTCCACCGCATTGAGCGTCAGGTTGATCAGCAGCTGCTGGATCTGTTCCTTGTCCACATAAATCCGGGGCAGATCATCGGGCAGATCCGACTCAATGGTGATATCATTGAATTCCGCCTGTTTTTTGGTCAGGTAGATGCTTTCCCGGATAATGGCATTGATATCCTGGAGCTTCTGCATGGGCTTGGTCTGGCGGGCGAAATCCAGCAGACTTTGCACGATTTTCCGGCACCGCTGGGCTTCGCTGGAAATGATCCGGAGTTCTTCATGCATTTCATTTTCCGAATCCAGATCTTCCTGGAGCATCATGGCGGAAGTCATGATGGTGGTCAGCGGATTGTTGATTTCATGGGCAATACCGGCTGACAGCCGACCGATGGACATCAGCTTTTCCTGCTGCATCTGGGCCTTCTGAACCTTGATCTCCGGGGTGATGTCGCGCAGGATTTCTATAACACCGATGATTTCCTCATCATTGTTTAAGGGATAACAGGAAATGGCATAATAGATCTCGTTGTTGTCCTGATCCAGGTGAACATGGGTGGTCATGCAGGGTTCATTTTTCTTATACACCTCTGCCAGGGGACAGGGATGATTTTTGCCGCTGCAGGGCTGATCCAGGTGATGGCCCACCTGATAGCAGAACCGGCCGATTACGTCCTGGCTGGTTCTGCCAAGCTTTTTCATCATGGCCTCATTCATGTCCACGACCCGGTAATCCTTGTCAATGACCATGGCCTCTTCCTGAATAAACTGGTTCATCAGGACTTCATAGACATTCTGTTTGTGGCCGGTCAGCAAGTCCGCCCCGTTTACCTTTTTGCAGGCGTCATCGATTTCCCAGAACAGCAGCGCCGTGGTATGGGCCAGGGCGTGCACGTGCTTTTTCTTCTTGCGCAAAATATCGTTATAAATCTCAAGATCGCCTGTGAGTTCAATGATCAGGTCAATATCGTTGCGCTCAAAAAGAGTGTTGTAATCGGCTGTGACATACAGGCCCCGTTCAGCGGCACGGATCAGCCCCGGGGCATTTTCGTTGATATCCGCCACGGCCACGACATTGAGGTCAATCATCTGAAAGGAATTTTCTTCCAGAAAATTCAGCAGATATAAACCACGAGTGCCGCCTCCCACAATGGCTACGTTCATTTTACATCTCCTTGGGAAATAAGGGTGAAAGCCAAAAGCACTGACAATCCATTGCCGCTGCTCTATACATAACAGGTTTTATTGAAATTTCAAACCACACGCAAAGCAGATCAAGCACCTGCAGGCCGATCCGGCGGACAAACTCCGTGAAACAGAGAAAGGCCCTTGCGGATTGATCTTTTCTGAAAAAACAACAAAACCGAAATCAGCATATGTGCAAAATCCCGGGATTTGAAAAAATGCCGAAACAGGCTTTCTGCAAGGCTGAAAAGCTGTTATTGACAGGAATCATTGCACAAAATTTCATTGACAAGATTTCAAATTACAGATATCAGAAAGACTTGATTTGCAATTTTATTTCGGAGATCGTTAAAAGATACCGGAAAATTTTTCTGTTTTTGATTCTTATCCAAACCTTATGTTTTCTGGAGAAGATTATGACACAAGAAACAATCGGATCCGTACTGGTGGTCGGCGGCGGCATCTCGGGAATGCAGACCGCCCTGGACCTGGCTGACTCCGGATATTACGTCTACCTTCTGGAAAAAAGCCCCTCCATCGGAGGGGTTATGTCCCAACTCGACAAGACCTTTCCCACAAACGACTGTGCAATGTGAATTATCTCGCCCAAACTGGTCGAGGTCGGCCGGCACCTGAATATCGAGCTAATCACATATGCGGATCTGGAAGCCGTTGAAGGCAAACCCGGAAATTTCAAAGTCAAGGTCAAAAAGCGGGCCCGGAGCATTAACATGGATCTGTGCACCGGATGCGGCGCGTGTGTTGAAAACTGCCCGGTTTCCCAAACCATCGCTGCAAATTAAAGTTCCTGCAACCGCTCTACCATTTAAACGGCAAAAAAGGATTTCCCTGCCATGGCATACAACAACGACATCGATTGGGAAAAAATAGACGACATTATTGATGAATACAGCAGCGACAAAGAATCGCTGCTCATGATTTTGCAGGACATAAACGAACTGTATAACTTTGTTCCCCCGGAAACCATACCGGTACTGGCCCAAAAGCTAAATGTGCCAAAAAGCCTGATCTACAGTGTGGCCACCTTTTATAAGACCATCAGTCTTGAACCCCGGGGTAAATATATCGTCAATGTCTGTACCGGGACGGCCTGCCACGTCCGGGGAGCGGAAAAAATCATTGATGCCGTGCAGGACAATCTCCAAATCGATACCGGACAGACAACCCAGGACGGCCTGTTCACCCTGGAAACCGTTCGCTGCCTGGGCTGCTGTGCCGCCGGACCGGTTTTTACGGTAAACAAGAACATGCACGGCGGCCTGGATCGATCAAGTGCGTTAAACATAATTGATGACTATAAGAAAAATGCCTCTTAACGGCATTGGTCACGGAGGTTGAACTCAGCCATGGTTAAATTTGAGAATAAAGAGGCACTGGAATCCTATATTCAAGAGCTCCAGGCAAAAGCCCAGAGCCCTGACAGGGGCCTGATCTCCCTGTGCTCCGGGCCCGGATGCATCATTCACAACAGTGATAAAATCCGTGACACCCTCACGGAAGAAATGGAAAAGCACGGGATTGCCGACAAATACGAAATCCGGCTGACCGGGTGCCACGGATACTGCGAGCAGGGACCCATCATGGTCATTGATCCGGGCGGTATTTTCTATCCCAAGGTGGAACTGGAAAACATCCCGCAGATTGTTGAAAACACCCTGGTCAACAATGAGCCGGCTGAAAAACTGCTTTTCAAGGACCCGGCAACCAAAAAACGCGTTGTCAAAGAAGAAGACGTACCGTTTTACAAGCTGCAGACCCGTTCGATTTTTGGCAAGAACCGCCTGATTGATCCCAACAGCATTGACAGCTACCTGGCTGTGGGCGGCTACCAGAGCCTGACAAAAGCCCTGTTTGAAATGAAGCCCAAGGAGATCATCGCAGAGATCAAAAGCGCCAACCTGCGGGGACGCGGCGGCGGCGGTTTTCCGGCGGCCATCAAGTGGGACTCCTGCAGCAGGCATAAAGGAGCCAAATACGTCATCTGCAATGCAGATGAAGGCGATCCCGGCGCATACATGGACCGCGGGCTGCTTGAAGGTAATCCGCATCTGATCATTGAGGGAATGCTCATCGGCGCCTTTGCCATGGGTTCACATGAAGGCTACGTATATGTCCGCCACGAGTATCCCCTGGCCGTGGCCAACCTTGCCAAAGCCATTGACCATGCAAAGCAATACGGGCTGCTTGGCGAAGACATCCTGGGATCCGGCTTTGATTTTGACCTTCACATCAGCAAGGGCGGGGGCGCTTTTGTCTGCGGCGAATCCACTGCTCTGATGGCATCTCTGGAAGGCAAGCCCGGACGTCCCCGGGCCAAATATATTCACACGTCCGAGAAGGGTTTCCGCGACAGTCCCTCGAATTTAAACAACGTGGAAACCTGGGCCAATGTACCCTTAATCATAGACAAAGGCGCCCAGTGGTATGCCTCCATGGGGACTGACTACAGCAAGGGGACCAAGATTTTCTCCCTGGTGGGCAAGGTGGTCAACACCGGACTTGTGGAAGTACCCATGGGCACGACCCTGCGCGAAATCATTTTTGACATCGGCGGCGGCATTCCCAAAAAGAAACAATTCAAGGCCGTGCAGACAGGCGGCCCGTCCGGCGGCTGCATTCCCGAACAATTTCTTGACACCCCCGTGGATTTTGATGAACTGACAAAGCTTGGATCTATCATGGGTTCCGGCGGCATGATCGTCATGGACCAGGACACCTGCATGGTGGACGTGGCCCGCTACTTTATCGAATTTCTCATCGACGAATCCTGCGGCCAGTGCAACCCCTGCAGGGAGGGGCTCAAGCAGATGATGGCGGTATTGACCCGCATTTGCGAAGGAAACGGAAAACAGGGCGATATCGAGCTGCTTGAGGAACTCGGGACCATGATGCAGAAATTTTCCCTCTGCGGCCTGGGCACATCCGCCCCCAACCCGGTCCTGACAACGATTTTATATTTCCGGGATGAATATGAAGCCCATATTTATGACAAAAAATGCCCGGCCGGGGTCTGCAAGCCCTTGTTTCACTATGAGATCGATGAAGAAGCCTGTACCGGATGCACCTTGTGCGCCAAAAAGTGTCCGCAGGAGGCCATTTCCGGGGAAAAGAAAGAACCCCATGAAATCGACCAGGAAAAATGCATTAAATGCGGCATTTGCTACGACATTTGTAAATTTGACGCCGTTGCCATTCGATAACTTATGACAAGGATTTAACCAGATATGATTACTTTCAAGCTGAACGGTCAGACGGTTCAAGGCGAGGAAGGCCAATATATTATCCAGGTAGCCGAGAACCACGGGGTCTACATCCCCACGCTCTGCGCCCACAAAACTCTTGAGCCCGCAGGCATGTGCCGGCTTTGTACGGTGGAACTCTTTGACGGCCGCAGGACCAAATTTGTTACTGCCTGCAACTATCCCATCTGGGAGGGCATGGAGGTCCAGACAGACACGGAAACCGTGCATGAGGGGCGCAAGCTTATTGTTGAAATGCTCATGGCAAGGTGCGCTGACGTGCCGGTGATTCGGGAACTGGCCGAAAAATACGGAATTGAAAAGCCCAGATTCGAGCAGGAGCACGAAACCTGCATTCTTTGCGGACTGTGTACCCGGATCTGTGAAAGAATGGGCAACAATGCCATCACTCTTACTGATCGGGGGTTGGATTTAAAAGTCGACACCCCGTTTCACGTGCAAACCGATATCTGCCAGGCATGCGGCGCCTGCGCGTTTATGTGCCCCACCGGCCATATCACCCTGGATAAAATCAATGAGCTGATCACTGCAAACAAGCCGCAAATCATCAAATCCGAATATGATGTGGGACTCAGGGGGCGCAAACCCATTTACGTGCCCTATCCCCAGGCTGTGCCCAATACCCCGGTCATTGACCGGGATGTGTGCATGCACTTTAAGACCGGCGGCTGCCAGATTTGCTCGGATATCTGTCCGGTCAACGCCATTGACCATTCCATGGAGGACGAAACCATTGAGCTTGAAGTGGGCTCTGTTATACTGGCGCCCGGGTTTGAGCCGTTTGATCCGTCCTCCCTGGATTTTTACAATTACGATCACCCCAACGTGATCACCTCCATGGAAATGGAGCGGATGCTCTCGGCATCCGGGCCCACGGGCGGGCACCTGATCCGCCTGTCCGACCACCAGGAACCCAAAAAAATCGCCTGGCTTCAGTGCGTCGGCTCCAGGGACATGAACCGGTGCAACAATGCCTATTGTTCATCGGTTTGCTGCATGTATGCCATCAAAGAGGCGGTTATCGCCAAGGAACATGCCGGCGACGCCCTGGACTGTTCGATTTTCTACATGGACATGCGCACCCCGGGCAAGGACTTTGAAAAGTTCTATGAAAGCGCCAGAAACAACAGCGGGGTCAACTTCGTGCGCAGCCGGGTACATACCATCAACCCGGTTGCCGGCTCAGACGAACTCGAACTGCGATATGTCTCGGATAACGGCGAAATCCTGACTGACCAATTTGACCTGGTGGTGCTTTCCATTGGCCTGCAGATTCCGCCCGAACTCGTGGAAATGTCCAGGAACCTGGGAATCGAACTTTCTCCCGGCAATTTCTGTGAAACCAATACCTTCACCCCGGTGGCCACCTCCAGGGAAGGCATATTTGCCTGCGGCGCCTTCCAGGGACCCAAGGACATTCCCCAGTCGGTCATTGATTCCAGCGCCGCAGCGTCGGCAGCCGCTGAAATCCTGTCCGATTCCCGCAATACGCGGACCAAAGAAAAAGAAATTGTCCCGGAGCGCAACGTGGGCGGGGAACGGCCCAGAATCGGCGTGTTTGTCTGCCGCTGCGGCATCAATATCGCCGGTGTTGTGGATGTCCCGGCGGTTGTGGAATACGCCAGTACCCTGCCCTTTGTGGAATATGTGGATGACAACCTGTTTTCCTGCTCCCAGGACACCCAGGAAAACATGGCCGCGATTATCGAGGAAAAAGGGCTAAACCGAATTGTGGTGGCCGCCTGCACCCCCAAAACGCACGAGCCTCTGTTCCAGGAAACACTGACCGATGCCGGGCTCAATAAATACCTTTTTGAAATGACCAATATCCGCAACCAGGATTCCTGGGTGCACAAAAACAACCCGGCCCTGGCCACGGAAAAGGCCCGGGATCTGGTGCGCATGGCCGTGGCCAAGGTTGCCCGGATGGAGCCGTTAAAGGAATCCGAGCTATCGGTCAATCCGGCCGCAATGGTTGTGGGCGGCGGCATTTCCGGCATGGCAGCCGCCAAAAGCCTGGCTGATCAGGGAATTGAAACCCATCTGGTGGAACAGACCGACCATCTCGGGGGCCAGGCGGTAAACCTCTATCACACGGCCAAGGGGGAATCGGTTGCCGAAAACCTGGAAAATCTCATTTCCCAGGTCAAGAGCCATGACAAGATCAAACTTCACTTAAATACCCAGATTCAGAACGTGGATGGTTTTGTGGGCAATTTCAAAACCATCATGCTTGAAAACGACCAGGAAGTGGAACTCGAGCACGGGGCCGCCGTTCTTGCCACGGGCGCTTCTCCCTATGAGCCCGCGGAATACGCCTATGGTCAGGATCAAAGGATTCTTACCAGCCTGGAACTGGACAGAAAGTTTCAAAAAGAGGATCCGGGCCTTGAAAAAATCAACAGCGCAGCTTTTATCCAATGCGTTGGATCAAGGGAGCCGGGCCGCATGTACTGTTCCCGGGTCTGCTGCACCCATTCCATTGAAAACGCCATTGAGCTCAAAAAACGCAACCCGGAAATGAACGTCTATATCCTTTACCGGGATATCCGCACCTACGGGGAAAAGGAATACCTCTACAAGCAGGCGCGCCAGCAGGGCGTGATTTTCATCCGCTATTCCCTGGAAGACAAGCCGTCTGTCGAGGTCAAAGATGACAGCATTGCCATTACCGTCACTGACCACATCTTAAACCGGCCGGTTGAGCTCAACGTGGACCTGCTGACCCTGGCCACGGCCATTATCCCGTGCAAGGATGAAGAACTGGCCAACTTCTTTAAGGTGCCCATGAATGAAGACGGATTTTTCATTGAGCGCCACGCCAAGCTGGGCCCTGCGGAATTTGCCACAGACGGCGTGTTTCTATGCGGTATGGCCCATTATCCCAAGCCGATCGACGAATCCATCGCCCAGGCAAAGGCAGCCGTGGCCAGGGCCATCACACTGCTGTCCCGGCAATACATTTACAGCAGCGGCACCATTGCCGAAGTGGATCCGGTCAATTGTGCGGCATGCGGCGTTTGCGTAGCTGTCTGTCCGTATTCAGCCCCGTCTTTTGCCGAGGAGGGCCGGTTTGCCGGCAAGGCGCAAATCAATCCGGCGCTTTGCAAGGGTTGCGGGCTCTGCGTGGCATCATGCCGCTCAGGCGCCATTCATCTCAAGGGATTTGACACGGACCAGATCATGTACCAGATCTTTGAAATGGACGAAGCAATATAAATATAGTTGATATCAACCCCTCCGGCGGCCAGCGGGCCGCTGGTGCGCAATCAGGAGATCAATGCATATGGCTGACAAGGAACCGAAAATCTTAAGTTTTCTATGCAACTGGTGCAGCTATGGCGCAGCCGATCTGGCGGGCGTCAGCCGGATGGAATATCCGAGCAATATACGCGTCATCCGCATCCCCTGCACCGGCCGCATGAGTCCGAAATTTATTCTGGCCGCCCTGCGCCAGGGCGCTGATGCGGTCTGGGTATCCGGGTGACATCCGGGTGAATGCCATTACCTGGAAGGTAATTACTACGCACGAAGAAAATTCGCCCTTATGAAAAACCTGCTGGAGCACATGGGTGTTGAACCCGAACGGCTGCATTTTTCCTGGATTTCCTCAGCCGAATCCACCAAATTCGTGGATGTGGCCACCAAGGTCACAGAATCGGTCAAATCCCTGGAAAGCAAGGAAAAGAAATTTGTTAAAACCAAACCGAAGGTTGCATAGCAATGAAATCGTATACAGATAAAATCAAGGAGATCGCAAAACGCCTTCTCAAGGAAGACAAGGTCGACATGGTCATCGGCTATCGAAAGGGCACTGTCCCGCTGATGCATCAGCCCTTTTTTGCCACCAGCGAAGGCGAAGTCGACAGCTTTGTATGGGACAGCAATTGCGGACTCAACCTGGCCAACTATATTACAGACCGCAAAGAGCGCATCGGCATTGTGGCCACCGGATGCAATTCCCGAAACATCGCTGTCCATGTCGTTGAAGGCAAAATACAGCGCGATCAGCTCTATATCATCGGGATTCCCTGCCAGGGCATGGTGGATCGCCATAAACTGGCCGCCATGGCAGAAGGAAATATCGCTTCCGTGGAAGAAGATGAAGACAAGGGCACCATTACGATTTCCGGCCAGGGATTTTCAAAAAGTGTAGACAAAGCAGAGGTGCTCCAGGAAAACTGCTCCATCTGCGTGCACAGAAACCCGGTGCTCTGCGATGAACTGGTGGCCGATGAAGTCACTGAGCAAACCCGGGAACAGGCCGACCCCTATGCCCGGGTCCGGGAAATCGAGGCCATGAGCCCGGACGATAAATGGGCTCATTTTGACGACCTGCTCTCAGACTGCATTCGCTGCTACGCATGCCGCAATGCATGCCCCCTGTGTTACTGCCCCCAATGCTTTGTGGATGAGTCCAACCCTCAGTGGGTGGGCAAAAGCGTGGATCCCACAGACATTCGCACATTCCACCTTCTGCGCGCTTATCACTGCGCAGGGCGTTGCACGGATTGCGGCGCATGCGTCCGGTCCTGCCCGGTGGGTATCAATGTCCGGGACTTTACCAAAAAACTGGAAAAAGACTGCCTGGAACTCTATGGATGGGAAGCCGGGCTCAATACTGAGCAGCGGCCGCCCCTTGATACCTACAAACCCGAGGACCCCGAAGATTTCATCAAGTAAGTGCCGGGCAACCAATCATAAACGTTGACAAGGGCGATTATCATGAAAGTCATCAAGATTGACAAAAACGAATGGGCAAGCGGACTGGAAAAACTCCGCAGCGCCTACGAGCTGATCGGGCCGGTCAAGGAAAAGTTCTATCATGCTTTCCAGCCTCTGGAATCCGGCCAACAGCCTGATATGGATTATATCAACACACGGGTTTCTCCGAAATACGTTATATATCCACAATCCGAGCTGATCCTCGAGTGTTCCTTAAACGAAAACGATGAGGATTACAAAATCTATAAGGAGCCGGAAAAAGAGTATACGCCAAAAGCCATCCTCGGCATCCGGCCCTGTGACGCGGATTCATTCTCCCTGGTCCGGCGCAATTTTGACACGGAAGAATACAAGGACCCCTACTGGCTGCGGGCCTATGAGGCCACCACCTTTGTCGGGCTTGCATGTGACCAGCCATGTCCCACCTGCTTTTGCAGCAGCGCCGGATCAGGTCCTTACAGCGACAGCAACCTTGATATCCTTTTGGCGGACAACGGAGATCACTACCTGGCCCGGGTGCTGACGGAAAAGGGCGAGAAACTGGCTGCAGCTGCCGGATGGAGCCAGGATGCCGGCGATGAGGCGGATCAGCAGATTGATCAAAAGAAACAGGAAGCTGAATCAGCCATTCAGTCCAGAGTGAATACCGACAAACTGGCTTCTCAGTCCCTGCTGGATCTCTACGAGGCCACAGATGCCATCTGGGAAAAAGAGGCTTTTTCCTGCATCAACTGCGGCACCTGCACCTTTGTCTGTCCCACGTGCTGGTGTTTTGATGTCCAGGACGAGGTCTCCGGAAAAAAGGGCTATCGCATCCGCAACTGGGACTCGTGCATGTATCCGCTTTTTACCTTGCATGCATCCGGTCACAATCCGCGGGGCACCAAGGTGGACCGGCTTCGCCAGCGATTTATGCACAAGCTGAAATATTATGTGGACAAGTACGAAAACGGGATCCAGTGCACCGGCTGCGGCCGCTGTGTTCAGCTGTGCCCGGTCAATATCGATATCCGCAGGATCTGCAACATGCTAAACAGCTATGATCCCGAATCCTGCACCTGCGAAGTAACGGCGTCTTAGCAAAGGGGGGTAGAAGTGGTCAATCCATATATTCCATACCCGGTTCGCATTGATGAAATCAAAACCGAAACCGAGGATAAAAGTTTAAAAACCTTTAAGTTCGTCTTTCTCAATCCCGAAGACGAAGAAAAATTCGCCTACCGGGCCGGCCAGTTTGCCGAGCTCAGCATTCCCGGCCTTGGCGAAATTCCCATCGGCATTGCCTCCTCTCCGGTTGAAAAAGGATTTGTGAAATTCACGGTTTTTAAAACCGGCAAGGTCACATCCTACCTCCATTCCATGAAGGAAGGCGATATCATGGGCATTCGCGGGCCGCTGGGCAACTGGTATCCCTGGGACCTGCTGGAGGGCAAAAACGTGGTGATCATCGGCGGAGGATTTGCCTTTACCACCCTTCGTTCTTCCATCATTTACATGCTGGATCCTGAAAACCGAAAAAAATTCAAGGACATCCATGTGATTTACGGCGCCCGCTCCCCGGGGATGCTGCTTTACAAGGAAGAACTCGAGCAATGGGCCGCCAGGGATGACCTGAACATGCACATTACCGTAGACGGCACAGATGACCCGGAATGGAAGCACCACACGGGGTTTGTACCCACAATCACCGAACAGGAGGCCCCTGCGGGAACCGAGGATACCTATGCCATTGTCTGCGGCCCGCCTGTAATGATCAAATTCACCCAGCCGGTTCTCGACAAGCTGGGATATACAAACGACCGGATCATCATGTCTCTTGAAAACCGGATGAAATGCGGTATTGGCATGTGCGGACGCTGCAACATCGGCAAGGAGTTTGTATGCAAGGACGGTCCTGTATTTACACTAAAGCAGTTAAACCAGACGCCCAAGGAATATTAATCCGGCCTGAGCCCGGCAAGAGCGTATTTATTTTTTCATATTGACAACCTGATCAATATCGCATATATTTTTGATTTTCTAATATTATGAAGAGAAGAACCGGCTAGAAATCTTTAGAATACAAACAATTAAAGGAGGGATATTACATGCCGACAGTTGAATTTGAAGGTCACAGCTTTAACGTAGATGAAGACGGGTTCATTGACAGCTTTGAAAGCTGGAACGAGACTTGGGTCAAATACGTCAAGCAGCAGGAAGGCATTGACGAGTTAAACGAGGAGCACTGGAAGGTCATCAACGTGCTGCAGGACTATTACAAGAAAAACGGTATCGCCCCCATGGTGCGCGTGTTGTCCAAGCTGACCGGTTTCAAGCTCAAGCATATCTACGAGCTGTTTCCGTCCGGCCCGGGCAAGGGCGCATGCAAGATGGCAGGCTTGCCGAAACCCACCGGTTGCGTATAAGCGCAGACGAACCCGGACTGCACAAGACAACGCATTTCCCTGTTTTGTGGTACATTTTTTTCACAAAAGCCCTGCTCCGTACGGTGCAGGGCTTTTGTTTTCATTCAGCTGATTCTCATTAAGCCATGGACATTTCATTGGACTCTGTTGACAAGACCCTGCTAAACCGTATTCAATCGGATTTTCCCATTGATGCCCGCCCCTTTGCGCGGATTGCCGAAGAACTCGGCCTCAGCGAAGAGCAAGTCCTCAACCGGGTTCAGCGGCTTCGGCAAAATGATGTGATCCGGCGTATCGGCGGCAATTTTTCTCCGGAAAAGCTCGGATATGTCAGCACCTTGTGCGCATGCCGGGTACCGGAAAAGGATCTGGATCACTTCACGTCCATTGTCAACAGTTACCCCGGGGTCACCCACAACTATCTGCGCGATAATGCATTTAATGTCTGGTTTACCTTTATCGCGCCCTCGCGGGAAGATATTGAAGAAAATCTTGCGGAAATTTCTGAAAAAACCGGCATTACCGAAATCCTTAACCTGCCGGCCACCCGGGTGTATAAAATCCGCGCCCATTTCAACATAAAGTAATTTCAAGATGCCATGGACCGTGATGTCCGAATAGCCCTTGTCTCCTGCAGGTCAGTAATCGGCGATACAACCGGCAATCTCTGCCGTATGGAGCAATGGATTCGTGCCGCAGGAAACCAGGGAGTCCACCTGGTATGTTTTCCAGAACTGAGCATCACCGGCTACCATGTGCGACCACCCATTGACACGGTGGCCGAATCCATAGACGGTCCCTGTTCAGCCCGCCTGGCAGATCTGGCAGAAAAACACAATATTTCGATTCTGGCGGGCATGGCCGAAAGATCCGGAAACCGGATATATGCCGCACACCTGATGGCACACCCGGATTCAGAACATTGCTGCGTTTATCGCAAACTTCACCTGGGGCCGACGGAAAAAGAATTTTTTTCCCCGGCATCCAAAATCCCGCCATTGTTTGAAGCCTGCGGCCTGCGCATTGGGGTTCAGCTTTGCTATGATGCCCATTTCCCGGAACTTTCCACGCATATGGCGATCAACAACGCAGATCTGCTGATCATCGCCCATGCCTCCCCCGGCAAGTCTTCCGGGGCAAAACTGGACTCCTGGATGCGCCATCTGCCGGCACGGGCTTTTGACAACGGGGTTTATGTGGCGGCTGTCAATGCAGCCGGAGACAACGGATTCGGACTCAGTTTTCCGCCCGTGTGCGTGCTTATCGGGCCGGAGGGAAAAATTCTGGAGTCATATGCGGATGCGGATGAATACATGCTGACGGCCGACCTGTCTGCGCAACAACTGCGGGCCGTACGCGACCATCCCATGAAATACTTTCTGCCCAACCGCCGCCCGGAAATTTATCAGGAAAAACAGAGCGCCGGAAGCACGGAATAAGTCCGGATCAACGAAGCTTGATGCCGAACTGGGCAGGGATGGTGGTCTCCAGGCAGCGGCCGAAAATCAGATCCATCATCTGGGCACTCAATGCTGTTTTTTCTTCCACCACGTTTCGCATTTCAACATCGTAACGCACGGCTTCCAAAATCGCCTGCCCGGCCCTTTTGCTGTCCCCGGCCTGGCGCCTGCGGCAAAATTCATCCAGGTAGGCATACCCGCATTTTTCCTCGTGAGACTGGATTAACTCCATAATCCAGTCAACCGCTCCGAAAACAGCGGCACGGTCGAGTCTGTCCACGTCATAAACCGCCTCTGCAGCCTCCGTGTCCCGGCAGTTCATTGCCCGGCATTCCAGAGGACGAAAATCGTAAATGGTGCAGGCCTTTTGTTCGGGATCATAATACATGCACGCCGCCGCCCCGTTTACGGACTTGACTTTGATGATTTCCTGGTCAGTGACCATCAGGCCGCCGTTTACATTGTCATGCACCAGCTCCCCCCGGCGGAGGGTAAACAGGTTTTCCGGGGCAATCTGCTTTTGCAGCACCAGTTCCAGATCTGCTCCATGAAGTGCGGGCCCGCCCTTTTCACAGCAGGTACCGCAGCGCATGCATTGGGTTTGCGAAGTATTCATAGCCTATTCAAATTTTGTCTTGAAACGGGATGAAAAAAGCACAAAGAGCACGAAGATTACACCGTCTTTCAAATAACGGTGCAATGCTTCGTGCTCCTGCGAAATGCTTAAAGGGGACAGGCCCTTATTGGTTTTTGCCTTTGTCCTTTTGTTCTTTGCTGCCTTCGGCATCATCACAGATGGATTTTGGATCCGCAATCAGCCTGAGCATTTCATATTTACGGTTGGCCTCTTGTTCAATCTGCTGGCGAAGCTTCTTGGATTCCTCTGGAAAAGTTTTTTCCAGGGAAGCAAACCGGGTCTCACCGCCAAGAAATTCCTGCAGCGTACCATCCGGGGCCTTGGATTCAAGAACAAAGGGATTTTTGCCCTCTTTTTCCAGCTCCGGATTAAAGCGGTACAAGGGCCAGTAACCGGTTTCCACTGCGCGTTTCATTTCCTCCTGGCTCTTGCCCATGCCCACGCGGATTCCCTGGTTGATACAGGGTGCATAGCAGATGATCAGCGAGGGGCCGTCATACGCGTCGGCTTCCTTAAAGGCACGCATCAGCTGCTGCTTATTTGCGCCCATGGCCACCGAGGCGACATAAACATAGCCATAGGTCATGGCCATGCGGCCCAGGTCCTTTTTGCTCAGCTTCTTGCCGGATGCGGCAAACTTGGCCACAGCACCCGTGGGCGTTGCCTTGGAGGACTGCCCTCCGGTGTTGGAATAAACCTCGGTGTCCATGACCAGAATATTGATGTTCTCACCTGAAGCCATCACATGATCCAGACCGCCGTAGCCGATATCATAGGCCCAGCCGTCGCCGCCAAAGGCCCAGATGGATTTTTTGGTAAACACGTCGGCAAAATCATAAATGGATTGCAGCATGGGGCTTCTGTCCATTCCGGCAAGCAATTGTTTCATTTGATCGCCGTACCTGCGGGAACCTTCCGCGCTGTCGATGTTTTCCAGCCAGCCACGCATGGCTTCTTTGAGTTCATCGGAGATGTCTGCCGCAAGGGCGTCGGTGATCATGTCGGCCAGCCATTTGCGCCGCTGATTGACGGCCAGGCCCATGCCATAACCGAATTCCGCTGCATCCTCAAACAGGGAGTTGCCCCAGGTGGGACCAAACCCATCCTTATTGGTGCAGTAAGGCACCGAAGGAGCCGATGCCCCCCAGATGGAACTGCAGCCTGTTGCATTGGCAATGATCATGCGCTCGCCAAACATCTGCGTCAGCACCTTGACATACGGGGTTTCCCCGCAGCCGGCACATGCGCCTGAGAACTCCAGCAGGGGCTGGCTGAACTGGCTGCCCTTGACGGTGTTGCGTTTGGTGAGGTCATCGCGGATGGGAAGCGTCTCAAAATACTGCTCAAGGGGCACCTGCTTGGTGCTCTGGGTGTGAATCGGCTTCATGACGAGGGCCTTGGTCTTGGCCGGGCAGATATCGGCGCAGTTGCCGCAGCCCTGACAATCCAGGGGATAAACCTGGATGCGGAACTTGTAGCCCTTGACCTCCTTGCCCACTGCGTCAATGGTCTCAAATCCCTCGGGGGCGTCCTTGAGTTCCTCGTCGGTGTAAAGTCCGGGACGAATGGCGGCATGGGGACAAACAAAGGCGCACTGATTGCACTGGATGCAGTTTTCGGCAATCCATTCCGGCACATTGATGGCAACGCCGCGTTTTTCGTATTTGGTTGTGCCCACCGGAAAGATTCCGTCGGGTTCAAATACTGAAACCGGCAATTTGTCGCCCTGCTGAATGGTCATGGGGCGCATGACATTTCTGATAAAATCCGGCTCATTGCTGGCCGCAACCGACGGCAGTCCGGCATCCTTCCAGGAATCGGGATAATCGATCTGCTCCAGATTGGCCACGGACTGGTCAACAGCATCAACGTTCATCTGCACGACCTTTTCGCCCTTTTTGCCGTAGGTCTTGTGGATGTCTTTTTTGAGAAAATCCACGGCCTCTTCAAAAGGCAATACACTGGACACCTTGAAAAAGGCCGTCTGCATAATCATGTTGATCCGGCCGCCGAGTCCGACTTTTTTGGCAATGGCAATGGCGTCAATGTTGTAGAACTTCAGCTTCTTTTCCGCAATGGTGCGCTTCATTGAAGCCGGCAGCTGCTCTTCCATTTCCTCCTTGGACCAGGGGGAGTTGAGCAGAAAGGTTCCGCCGGGCTTGATGCCCTCGAGCACGTCGTAGATCTGCACGTAATTGGCCTTGTGACAGGCCACAAAATCCGCGGAATGCACCTGGTAGGTGGACTGGATGGGCTGAGGCGCAAACCGCAGATGGGATACTGTCACACCGCCGGATTTCTTGGCGTCATAGGCAAAATAGCCCTGGGCAAATTTATCAGTGTGGTCGCCGATAATCTTGATGGCGCTCTTGTTTGCCCCCACAGTGCCGTCTGAACCAAACCCCCAGAACTTGCACTGGATGGTGCCTTCGGGTGCGGTGTCAAACTGTTCCTCCACCGCAAGAGAGCTGTAGGTCACATCGTCTTTGATGCCCACTGTGAAATGATGCTTGGGCGCCAGGGCTTTCATGTTGTCAAACACCGCTTTGGCCATGCCCGGAGTAAACTCCTTGGAGCCGAGTCCGTATCTGCCGGCATGAATTTCCGGGGATTCACCGTATTCCATAAATGCCGTGCACACATCCAGATAAAGGGGATCGCCAATAGCGCCGGGCTCCTTGGTTCGGTCGAGCACCGTGATCTGCTCCACGGACCCGGGAAGCGCGGCCAGAAAATGCTCGATGGAAAATGGGCGGTACAGGCGCACTTTGAGCAGCCCGACCCGTTCTCCCTGATTGGTTAAATGGTTGGTGACCTCCTCCAGGGTCTCGGTGCCCGATCCCATGGCCACCACAATCCGTTCAGCCTCGGGATGGCCCACATAGTCAAACAGGTGATAACTTCGGCCGGTTGCCTGGCTGACCTTTTCCATGGTGTCCATGACAATGGTGGGAATGGCCAGGTAATAGGGATTGCAGGCCTCCCGGTTCTGGAAGAAAATGTCCGGATTCTGGGCGGTTCCCCGGATTTGGGGATGTTCCGGGTTCATGGAGCGGGCGCGGAATTCGCGTATGGCCTCGTAGTTGACCAGATCCGCCATTTCCTCGTAATCCATGAGCTCGATTTTCTGGATTTCGCTGGAAGTGCGGAACCCGTCAAAAAAATGCAGAACCGGTACGCTGGCCTCAATGGCGGCCAGATGCGATATCAAAGCCATGTCCATGACTTCCTGGACCGATCCGGAAGCCAGCATGGCAAACCCGGCCTGACGCACGGCCATCACGTCGCTGTGATCGCCAAAGATCGACAGGGCATGGCTGGCCACGGCCCGGGCTGTGACATGAAACACGCCCGGCAGCAGTTCCCCGGAAATCTTGTACATATTGGGGATCATCAAAAGCAGCCCCTGGGATGCGGTAAAAGTCGTGGTCAGCGATCCGGCTGCCAGGGCACCGTGGACCGCACCGGCCGCACCGGCTTCAGACTGCATTTCACGGACGTGCAGGCGCTGGCCGAAAATATTTTTTCTGTCTGCAGCCGCCCATTCATCAGCTGTTTCCCCCATTGATGTCGAGGGCGTGATCGGATAGATCGCCGCCACCTCGCTTAAGGCATAGGCCACATGCACGGCGGCCGTGTTTCCGTCGATGGTTTGCATTTTCGCCATGATTTACTTGCTCCTTGGATAAGTTGAATAAATTGAAAGGCTGGTTCAAACCGTTGCTGAAAACCTGCAAAAACAGCAATGATCCTTTAAAATAGTTCGAAGTTTGTCTCAAAGTAATAAAAATTAGCCCAAATTGCCAGGGGTGTAAAGAAAAAACTGGAAAAAAGCGGCCAAATCGGTTTTATAAATTGGCCCCCACGGCATTGGACAGCGCCACAAATTCCTCCACGGACAACGTCTCCGCCCGCCTTGCCCCGTCAATGCCGGCGGCCTGCAAAATCTGCAAAAGCCCCGGGCCGGATATCCCGAGTCCACCGCCGCTTAAAGCGTTTTTCAGGGTTTTGCGCCGCTGGCCGAAAGCCGCCTTTACCACCGCAGACAGCCCGGCCTCGTTTTCTGCCGGAAACCGCGGGGAGTGAAAGACAATCTCAACCACCTCGGAATCCACCCGCGGCCGGGGATAAAACTGGTTGGCCCTGACCCGGGCCACACGCGTGACATCAGCGCAGTACTGGGTCATGACCGACAGCCGTCCGTATTCCCGGGTACCCGGCACCGCATACAGACGTTGGGCCATTTCCGCCTGGAGCATCAAAACCGCCCTGGAAACAATGCTGCGCTGAAATATCAGGGAGATGATCACCTGGGAGGAAATATTGTAGGGCAGATTGCCGATCACCACCAGCGGTTCCTGCTCTGTTCGGCAGATGGCATCCAGGTCCACGTCAAAAATATTGTCATGGCGCACATCCACATTTCCAGCCCCGGCCTGATCCGTGACCGACCGCAGAATGTCAATGATTTCCCGGTCCTTTTCCACGGCATAAACACACCTGGCCGCCCGGGCGGCAAATAGGGTCAGCGCCCCTACCCCGGCTCCGATTTCCACCACAACCGCGTTGTCAAGCCGGGCCCGGCGCACGATCATCTCTGCAGTGGACGGATCCGCCAGAAAATTCTGGCCCATGTGTTTTTTGGGCAAAAGCCCGCTGGCGGCCAATAAACGATGCGGTCCAGTCATGGATTTTCTCTGTCTGAATCAATTGCAATCTGCCGGTATTACCAGAAAGCGGCAGGTATAGCTGTAAGGCGGCATCCTCAAATATAACACAATTGCCGGCCGGGTCAATTGCCACCTTTGACTTATGGTACCTTAAGGCCGGTTTTTCTGTTAAAGGCGGCCCCGGCCCGCCACTCTTTTCTTTTGCTGCCGGACGTGGTATAAAAATTTGTTAGATAGCCAAATTTTACGCATAAAGGGCCCGGCCTATGAAATTTTTTGACCCCCTGTTTGAAAACAACCGTAAATGGGCTGAAACAATCACCGCCCGGGACCCGGATTTTTTCACCCACCTCAGCCGGCAGCAAAAACCCCGGTACTTGTGGATCGGATGTTCAGACAGCCGGGTTCCGGCAAGCCGTATAACGGACATGATGCCCGGAGAAATTTTTGTTCACCGAAACATTGCCAACCTGGTGGTGCACTCGGATCTCAGCTGCCTTTCAGCAATCCAGTACGCTGTGGAGGCACTGGAAATCCGGCATATCATTGTTTGCGGCCATTATGGATGCGGAGGCGTTCAGGCCGCTCTGGAAAACAAAGACCACGGATTGATTGACAACTGGCTGGGCCATATCCGGGACGTGTACCGCAGACACCAGGCCGAAATTGACCCGGTTTCCGATCCAAAGGCAAAAGTCAACCGGCTCTGCGAATTCAATGTCCGGGCCCAGGTCATCAATGTCTGTGAAACCACCATTGTGCAAAAAGCCTGGAAATCCGGCCGGGAACTGGCCGTCTGCGGCCTGATTTACGGGCTTGAAGACGGGCTGCTAAAGGATCTCAATCTTGGCATTTCAGGACATGAGCAGTACCGGGCGCTTTTGAAATAAAGACTTTGGGATTTGTTTTGCGGTCGTGGATTGCGCTATGCTATAAACAGACCCTGTTTCCGGAACAATTGAAAAAACGTTGATTTGCTCACCCAATACATACGGAGAAATGCAAATGGATGAAACCATTTCCATCATGCCCTGCCTGGATATGCAAAACGGGCGGGTCGTCAAGGGGGTTCATTTCGTGGATATCCGGGACGCCGGCGATCCGGTGGAGTGTGCCCGTGCCTACTGCCGGGCCGGCGCAGATGAACTGGCCTTGCTCGATATCACCGCCACAGTGGAGGGCCGGGCCACCATGCTCGACGTGGTCCGCGGGGTTGCCGAAGTCACCACAGTCCCTTTTACAGTGGGCGGCGGGGTCTCTGATGTAAAATCCGCGGAACAGATCCTCAATGCCGGGGCCGACAAGGTTTCCACCAGCAGTGCGGCCTTTCGCAAACCCGAATTGATCCCGGAAATGGTCCGGGCTTTCGGGACGGACAAGGTCACCGTGGCCATTGATGTGGATCAAAACCCGGCCATGGCCTCGGGATATGAAGTGTATGTGGATGGCGGCCGCACGGCCACGGGAACAGACGCCATTGAATGGGCCAGACGTGTGGAGGGATATGGTGTGCCCGTGATCCTGCCCACCAGCAAGGCCGGTGACGGGGCCCGTACCGGATATGACCTGCCGGTGATCCGGGCCATGAAGCAGGCCGTGTCAGCAAAAATCGTGGCCTCGGGCGGGGCCGGAGAAATGCGGCATTTCCACGAAGCCGTCAAAGCCGGAGCAACCGTACTGCTGGCCGCCTCGGTGTTTCATTTCGGCATCATTGACATCACGGAGTTAAAAACCTGGCTGCAAAAGCAGGGCGTGGCCGTGCAGTTGTAAAGAAAACCGGCCGGATTTTGAATTTCAGGGCCCGGATTTTAAAAATTGTCTTCGCTTGCACGGTGCGGACAAAAAACAATCACCTGCTGTTTTTGCGCATCTATCCGGATGGCGGCGTTTGGATACATGGAGTACCAGATCCCGATGGGATTTCCCGCTGGATCCAGGATCCGGGCGCCGCGGCCGGAATCAAACCGGTCCCAGACCCTGGGCTCCCAGATAAAATCCACCCTGTGGGCGAAATCCCTGTTGTTGGGGGTCACCTCCTTCCAGAGATGCATATCAAATGTGTAGGCCGGATCAAGACCCACAATGGCATAGGGCATGTTGGGCCGGCCGCAGACATAATAGCGAAAATCCTTTGGAACGCGATTGTCCTCAAACATCTGCGTGATGCCGGTATCGGTCTCCAGCCGCCCCCACTGGCCGGCAGCGCATCCGCAGACCAGGACCGCGGCCAGGGCAGCAGCCGCGGCAAGTTTGGCGCCGGGGCATAACCACTGCATCGGATCACCTCCCCTGTAAGTGTCTGCTTGTTTTTACAGTATAGAAGCTCCCAGGTTCAGGCGATTCTTGAGTTCCTGCTCAATGGCATCCAATGCGGAAAAACCCGATTCGGTTTCATCAATGGCACCTCCTGTCTTTTCGGAAATCGCCTGCTTTAATTTCTGCTGCATCTGCGCCCGGTGTTTTTCAAGGTCCCGGGACAGGGAGGCTTTTAAAGCATCGCCAAGTCCTGAATCAATGCTGATCTCGGGCTGTGTCAGGGTTCCGCCAAGAGTTGCGGCCACATCAAATGACCGGATATCGCCAAGCGCGGATGCCAGGGCCCGGACCAGGAAATGTTCTTTCTCCCCGGAGTTTACATCAAACCGGGCGTCACTGACATCAGCGGCAATCTCTGCATCCAGTTCTGCACCGGCAATCCGGATGCTGCCGTCAACAGCATCGAGCCGGGCTTTGCTCAAAACCACCGACATACTGTCCTGATCCAGCAACTGCAGGCTGCTGAGTGCATGCTCGCGGACCAGGAAATCCGCCCTGTCTGCGGAATTTTCCGGATCGGTGCGGTCCAGGCTGCCGTTGATTTTTACCCTGCCTGCATTATCAGCCCCGGCACCGGCAAAATCAAACACCAGGGGACGGCCCAGCACCCGGGGATCTGAGGCAATATCGCGGATCTGTCCGGAAACATCCATGCCGCCCATATCCGCAGATACCCGGGCGGTTTTGATCCAGTACTCGGGCACCGGCCGGCTGGAGGCAAATCTGACATCAATGCCGACTCCCCTCCGGCGCTTTTCGGTTTCCCGGGATTTTTCCATCATGGCCGACACATGAGGTGAAAGCCGCAGATACCAGCTCAGGCCGTTTTCCACCCACCCGGCATATTTGGGGCCAAGAATCAGAGCTGACATGTTGCCGATGCCCTTTGGGGAAAGGGCGTATTTATCCGTAAGCCGGGCGGCATCCCGGCCAGGGGCGGCCCGCAGATCCGCAAGCCCGGTTTGCAGCTTCTCCCGGGTGGCGGCCAGATCCTGCCGGGTTTCACGCAGGGCCTGGAGATCGGCCTGAATGTCTTTTCTTATCTCCCCGGCCTGCCCTGCCCGTCCAAGGGTCCCGAGCAGGCCGCCGGACTCGCCGGAGCTGCCCTTGAGATCATTGATGCGTTTTTTGTAGTCGGCAAAAGTCTCCTGATCCGGCAGGTTTTCCAGCTTTTTGGAAAAGCGGTCCCTGGCATCGGAAATTTCCCGCTCCAGGCTTTCGGCCTGTTTCAGCGTTTCGAGCTGCTCATTTTCAATGATCTGTCTGGCGCTGTCTGCGGTGGCAGAAGGCAGGCGGCCGAGCTTTTCGCGCATCTTTTCCGCCACTGAAGTTTCTGGTTCCCCGGAAGGTTTCTCCTTTTTGGCAATGGCGCCGGAAGTTTTTCTGGGCTTGTTAAAGCCCACGCCCGTGGCAGACAAATCCTCCACCACCTTGTTGCCTTTGATGATCTCGCCGGTATGAAAGTTCATCCGAATCTTTTCGGCCACAACAGCATTGCGCATGGGCGAATTCGGATTGGTCACCTGCAGGCCGGAAATTTCCAGGCCCAGGGGGAAAAGGCTCAAATCGGCATCCGCTACCTCAACCCGGGCACCCACGGCTTTTGTCCCTGTTTTCTCGATCATGTGCCGGACCGCAAAGTCCACCATAATAAGCCAGACAGCAGCCCCCAGCGCCACAATGACAAAAAACGCGGCCAGTCCGGGCCATCGGATAAAACGACTCATACGGAACTCCTCCATCCGGAAACGGTTTGATAGGCTGCATAGATCCGCGATCCCTTGACCATCTGGGCCAGGCGGGTCTTTTGAATCCAGGCCAGAAAATACTGCCTGTAGCGGCGGATCAGAAAATTAAACAGGAAATACAGGGGAACGGCCAGCACCAGGGCGGTCACAAACCCGCCCATGACAATGGTATTGTTAAACCCGGTCAAGCGCCAGAAGCCCGAATCATAAAGCGTGCTCCAGAGACCCTCCAGAGCCCCGGCTGACAAAACCGCCATGCCGACACCATGCAGCAGGGGATCAATGATAAAAGCCACTGCTGAAAAAACCATCCACCCCAAAATAAACCCGGTGATATTGACCCGCAAAACCAGCACCAAAAAAACCAGAATAAAATGCTGCAGGGTCATCAAGGGCATGAAAGCAAAAACCATGGCCAGACACAAAGCCACACTGATCTGGCCGGGGTCGGCCTCGGCATTTAAAACTTTCAGCAACTTTGCCAGCAAAGTTATCATAACCGCGCTCCCTCTTAAAAAAAAATATTATCATCAGGTCCAAGGCCGGGCATAACAGAAAATACCGGCAGCCAAAGAACGATCCGTTCTAATCCAGGCCGCTGTTGTACTTTGAAATAAACAGACTGTATGGTATTTTTAAAGGATAATGATACGTTTTTCCGCCATTGAAAACAGATAAACAGGCAGAGCTGAATGATCACCGTCACAGAAAAACTTGCCATCCCGGAAAATGAACTCTGGTTTACCGCCTCCGGCAGCGGGGGGCCGGGTGGGCAGCATGTCAACAAAACAAGTTCCAGAATCACCCTGTGGTTTGATGTGGCCGGGTCCCCCAGCCTGGATCCGGAACAAAAAGAACGCATCCAACAGCGCTTGCCCACGCGCATCAATAAAAACGGCCTGCTCCACATCTCGGCCCAGCGTCACCGCAGCCAGACAGCCAACCGGGAACAGACCATTGAACGCTTTGCACAGCTTATCGCCGAAGCCCTGGAAGAAACGCCGGAGCGCAAAAAAACCCGGATTCCGCGACGCGCGAAAAAACGGCGCCTGGAGAACAAAAAACACCAAGGCCGCAAAAAGCAGCTGCGCACAAAAATTCCCTTTGATGAACAATGACCGGTCAATCCACCGGGAACATTCAAAATCAGATCGCTCCGGACCGCCTTGGTTTTACCGCCAGCCAAAACCCTTTGATAATCCCGATCACAATGAGTTCCAGCAGCGGGGAAACAAAAAATGCCGCGCCCAGTCCCCATGCAATGGCGCGCGGACTCAACGGGACGGTGTAGGAATACTGGTCAAATGTTTCGGCCAAAATCTCATCATTGTGAAAAAACAGCAGGTGAAGACCCGCGCGGTACCACGGCCCGGACATGGCCGCCTGCTGGGCGGAAAGCATTTGCCAGCGCCGGTGAAGCTGTTCCACGCTTTGGGCATCCCGGGCAAAAACCGGATCCGGGCTTTTTTTGTAATGGGAGATCAACGCTTCGAGACTGCCGTCAAAATACTGGTCTGCTGTCTGCTGAAACCCGCTGAGGTTTATGCTGATTTCGCGGAAATGGGCATCCACCCGTTTCCGGTACTGATCCATCACCGCCGGAAACTGCACCCCCACCATAAGCGTACAGGCAAACACCAGTATCCGGAAATACCCCCTTGCCACAAAACTCTCCCTGCTTTATCCTGCAATCCGCCTAAAACCGGTCACAGGGCATATTGGCCAGAATCCGCTCGACCTCCTCGTCAATGGATTCAACAATATCCTGTAGGGCAATTTTGACGCCGCAGCCCCTGCAGCGGAAAAAAATCTGATCTCAGGTACCGGTCAGCCGCAGCGTGGAATGGGTACACACCGGGCACGGCAGCCTCAACGAATTAAAAACGCCCTGCATACTGATTTCCCCGAAAATCCGAAAAGTAAAAGTGTAAAGCTCCCAGAAATCATTTTCTGATAAAAACCGTTGACCTGAAGCGCCCGCCCTGACAATAAAAAACGTAAGGTTTTTCTTGAATATATCAGCAAACGGTCAGTGGCGCAATCATCTTCGGCATCTGACATGCCTTGTTTTTCAACTCAAAAGAAAAGGGAAACCATCCATGGCCCGGTTTGAAGAACTGGATCCGGAGTTTCGGCAGGCCGTGTTTGAACGGCTTCAAAAACAGGTGCCTTACTGGAATCTGCTGGGGCTGGAACTGGTGGACATGAAAAAAGGATGGGCCCGGCTCAGGCTGCTGTTTTCCGAAAAACTGGGCAATGCAGGCGGCATCGCCCACGGGGGTGCGATTTTTTCCCTTGCCGATGCCGCTGTGGGAACCGCCCTGACCGGCATTGCCCGAAAAAATACATCCATCAGCACCATTGAAATGAAAATCAATTACATCAGGCCCTTTTCCTCGGGATGCATTTATGCGGAAGCCGTGATTCTCCACAACGGGCGCAACACCGCCCTGGGCGAGGTGACAGTCACCGATGGGGAAGAAAACCTTGTGGCCAGGGCCATGGCCACTTATGCGGTGATCCGCAAGTACTGACCCGGCAAGCAACGTTTTTCAGGAGCCGGGGAAAAAGACAAGTCATTTGCCGGTAACCTGTTTAAACACTTGACTTATATAACTGAATTGTCTATGCAGAAGAAAGTCAAACAATCAAAATTATTTCAAACAAATCGCAATTGAAGAAAAACAAGGAGCGATCAATGACACAAAAAAAACGCAATCCCAGTTTTGATGCCATGATCAAATTCTTTCTCAGGCAATACAACATTGCCACAAAAACCGAAATCAACCGGCTGACCGCAAAAATCGAGGAACTCGAGAAAACTGTTCGCAAGCTCGCCGGCCCCCAAAGCCCCAAGACCCGGCGCAGCAGCGGCAAGACCGCATCCGACCAGGTACTCAATGTCATCAGCGATATGCCCGACGGCGCCCGTCTGGCCGATATCAAGTCCAGGACGGATTTTGACGAAAAAAAACTTAGAAACATCATTTACCGGCTGGGCAAGCAGGGCAAAATCAAGCGCAAGCGCCGCGGGATTTATGTGGCCACATAAGCGGCTGCCTGCCTGCATCCGGTTAACTGCCCCCCGGCCCCCCATAACCGATAGAATATTTGCACACAGTATCTTTACGCTGGCGCCGCAGATATGCTATCGGTTTTTTCGTGCCTGAACAGTTGATGGCACCGTAAAAAGTCGATTCTCAGATGGCGCCGTAAAAGTCCAGGATCAAGGCTTGCGCGATTTTGAAGAATGCAGCGTACTTACCCGTACGTGAAATTCTGAAAAATTGCGCGTAACGCAGATATTGGACTTTTGCGATGCCATCAAAAGCTTTAAACGGAGAAACATATCCATGGAACATACAGAAGATCCCCGCAACCCGGGCCTGAAGCCAGGTGATCAAAAGGGCGGCTTTCGCATTGAAAAAATGATGGAACTGCCCGAAATAAACGGATTTTACTACGAACTCAAGCACCTGCCCACGGGTGCGGCCCACATCCATATCAGCCGGGATGACCCTGAAAACGCCTTTTCCGTGGTATTTAAAACCGTGCCCGCCGATTCCACGGGCGTGGCCCACATCCTGGAGCACACGGTGCTGTGCGGCTCACGCAATTATCCGGTGCGCGATCCGTTTTTCTCCATGATGAAACGAAGCCTGAGCACATTCATGAACGCGCTGACCGCTTCGGACTGGACCATGTACCCCTTTGCCACCCAGAATGAAAAAGACTTCTACAATCTCATGTCCGTTTACCTGGATGCCGCCTTTTTTCCGCGCATTGACGAACTGAGCTTCAAACAGGAAGGCCACCGGCTTGAATTTGAAACCGATCCGGCAGACGGCGGGCAGCACCTGGTTTACAAGGGTGTGGTTTTCAACGAGATGAAAGGGGCCATGTCCTCTCCTGACCAGGTAATGGGCCGGTCCCTGTTAAACGCCCTGTACCCGGATACCACTTACAGCAACAATTCCGGCGGTGAGCCGGAACAGATCCCCCTGCTCACCCATGAGCAGTTAAAGGCGTTTCATGCCCGGCATTATCATCCAAGCAACGCCTATTTCTACACCTACGGCAATCTGCCCCTGACCCGGCACCTGGAATTTATCGAAGACACCGTGCTTTGTCAGTTCTCCCCCATTGACCCGGCAACCGGGGTGCCGTCCCAGCCCCGGTATAGCGAGCCGAAAACCGCCGTGTATTACTACCCAATGGACCCGGAGGAAACCACGGACAAAAAGGCCCAGGCATGTGTGGCCTGGCTGACCGCAGACATCCGGGAAGCTTACGAGGTGCTGGTGCTCTCGGTGCTCGAACAGGTGCTGCTTGGAAATCCGGGCGCGCCCCTTCGAAAGGCGCTCATGGATTCCCAGCTGGGATCGACATTGAGCGACGGCAGCGGCCTGGATGCCGACAACAAGGACACCCTGTTTGCCTGCGGACTCAAGGACGTCAATGCCGATGATGCGGAAAAAATCGAAAAAATCATCTTTGAGGTGCTTTCTGATCTGGCTGAAAACGGAATCGAGCGGCGCCTTGTGGAATCGGCCATTCATCAGATCGAATTTCACCGAAAAGAGGTCACCAATACGCCGTTTCCATACGGGCTCAAACTGCTTTTGCGCTTCTGCGGCGACTGGCTCCACCAGGGGCAACCGGATGTGGCGCTCCAGTTTGACAGCCTGGTCAGGCGGTTTTTCCATGAACTGGAGACCACAGATCTTCTGGAAAACCGGATCCGGAAATATTTCATCAACAATCCCCACCGGGTGCGCATGACCCTGGAACCCGATCCGGAGCTTTATGAAAAAAGGCGGGCCCGGGAAGAACAACGCCTGGCTGCCATTGAAAAGGACCTCACTGAAAACGACCGCAAAAAGATCCAACAGGACGCGCAAAAGCTGGCACAGGTCCAGGAAAGCCAGGAGGATCTGTCATGTCTGCCCAGGCTTTCCAAAACCGATATTGCCCCGGATATCCGGGTTGTGCATCCCTCCGGGGTGGTTGAAAAACCCCCGGTGGAGCTCTATGAGCAGCCCAGTTCCGGGATACTGTACTGCAAATCCGTATTCGGCATCCAGAATCTGGATCCGGATTTGATTGACCTGCTGCCGCTTTTCTGCCACGCCATGACCCAGACCGGCACGGCGGACTACGACTATGTGGAACTGGCACGCAGAATTGACCAATACACCGGCGGGATAGGTTTTTCCGTGAGCGCTTCGCGCATGTTTTCCCAAAGCAGTGCGGCCTGCCTGCCTGTGCTCAATTTTTCGGCCAAGTGCCTGTCAAGAAACATTTCCAGTATGTTTGATCTGATCCGGGACATGGTGAGGCGATATGCTTTTTCTGACACAGACCGGCTCCGGGATCTGCTTCTGGAAGTTCGCGCGGAAATGGAGTCCAGCGTGGTGCATAACGGCCACCGGCTGGCCATGTCCCTTGCCGCAAGAAATTATTCCACAGCCAGCGCCTTAAATGAAACCTGGCACGGGATCCATCAGATCAAAACCATCAAAAACCTCACAGCCGATCTGAACACGGAAAAGTTAAAGACCCTGGCCGCCAACCTGGAACGGATTGCCGGGATGGTTTTTCATGAAAACAACGTGCGCACGGCCTTAATCGGTGAGCCGGCAGACATTGAAACCGCACTTCCCCTGGCAAAAGACATCTGCCAAAAAATGCCCCCTGCACCCGGATGCGGATTTGAGCCCCCGGATTTTACCGCAGACCCGGAAATCCCCCGGGAGGGCTGGGCCACGGCCACGGCCGTGTCGTTTGTGGCCAAGGTGATTGAAACCCGGCCCATGGATCACCCGGACGCGCCGGTGCTGGCGGTGATCAGCAAACTGCTCAAATCCATGTTCCTGCACCGGGAGATTCGTGAAAAGGGGGGGGCCTACGGCGGCTTTAGCCTCTACCAGATGGAAAACGGGCAGTTTTACTTCGGCTCCTACCGGGATCCGCACATTGTCCGGACCCTGCAGGTCTATGACGCAGCCGCGGACTTTATCACCTCAGGCGACTATGACCGGGAAAACATCGAGGAGGCTGTGCTGCAGGTCTGTGCCGATCTGGACCGGCCCGACCCCCCGGGCCCGGCAGCATTTAAGGCTTTTTACCGAAGGCTCATCGGCCTGTCAGACGAGCTGCGAAGAAATTTCAAGCAGGGGGTGCTCGAGGTGGACCTGAAGCAGGTCAGAGATGCCGCAGACAAGTATTTCAGCACCTCAGGGGCCGATGCTGCCGTGGCAGTGATTTCCAGCCAGGATCTCATCGAGGAGGCAAACCGGCAGCTGGGCGACCGGGCCCTGATCCCTTACCGGATATAGGCGGCCCATACAAAAGATGCGACCGCCTGCGGCTCAGTCAGTACTGCC
Source organism: Desulfobacteraceae bacterium (assembly GCA_021737045.1). GTDB lineage: Bacteria > Desulfobacterota > Desulfobacteria > Desulfobacterales > Desulfosalsimonadaceae > Desulfosalsimonas. Next base: position 47,324 of record JAIPES010000004.1, read on the forward strand.
GGTGGGGGCAAGTATTTCTTTTAAACGTTCTTCGGCTTGTTCTGATAACCCCCCGCCGGCCAGGGCGATTTCAATGGTATGCCGGCCCAGCAGCCGGTAAAGCGCCAGCCGTGTAGGGGCTTTTTGTCCGATCTCGGCCAGATGCCCTTCCACGGTTTCCACATCGCCCCGGGCAATGGGGCCGGTCAGTGCCCTGGGAATGCCGTTTTTTTCAATATTGCCCAAAGTGCCGGTCACAAGGGGTTTTAACACTTTCCAGGAATCCGCCGGGGCCACCCCGGAAACCATGATCAGCTGCAGGGAAAGATTCATGAGAGTGACCAGGTAATTGGAAGCGGCCACAGCAGATGCGTGATAAAGCCGTTTGCAGTCGGTCCGGATTTCAAACGGAGAGGCCCCGAGGCTTTCGGCAATCTGCCGGGCTGCGGCAACAGCCGGTTCCTGGCCCTCAACAGCCATCATGATCCCGGCAAAGGGGTTTTGTTCGATGTTTTCATCAGCAAAGCTCTGAAGCGGATGCAGGCTGCCGATTTTCGCACCACAATCGGCAACTGCGGCCAGTTCCGTTGACGGCAGGGCCCCGCTGCAGTGAAGCACAACTGTATCTTTGCCAACACCCTTGTATTCGGCGATTTTCTCGGCTGTTTCCCGGATGACGCCATCAGGGGTCGTGATCAGGACGATATCCGCCCCGGGTGTTACATCCCAGGGATGTACCGAAGCCGGGGCACTGGATCCGGCGGCTTCGGAAGCCCGTTTTGCAGAGGAAAGACTGCGGCTGGCAAATCCCGCAGGCCGGTACCCTGATGCTGCGAGATACCGGGCCATGGCGGTTCCAACCCTTCCGCAGCCCACAGTGGCAAACTTTTTTTTCATATCCCGGCCTCCCCCTTTTGTCAGGATTTCTGTTAAACCGTAAACCCAATAAAAACAAAAATATTCATTCTCAAGTGCTTTTCAAACCGCTTCCAAAATTGATGGCACCATAAAAAACTTTTTACAGCGCCATCAAAATTGGGGGCCGGCAGCAACCTATCGGTTCTCTTGGATCTGCAAGATCATTTTATAAACCCGGCCTTTTGGCAGGCGATATTTGCGGGCAAGCGCTGCTGCAAGCTTTGAGGGAGAAACCCTTTGCCCGGCCAGGGCGGTTTCAATTTCAGATTGGATCTCCCGGTCCACTTCCCCGGAATCCCGGCTGTCTTCAGTAAAGCCGGAAACCAGCACGGTGATCTCGCCCTTGATGGATTCGCGCCGGCTGATCTCATCGCGCAATTCTGAAAGACTGCCGCGTAAAAACTCCTCGTAGCGCTTGGTGATCTCCCGTGCCACCACCGCCGGGCGGTTTCCCAGATAATCGATCAAATCCTGCAAAAGCACCTCCACCCGCCTCGGAGATTCATAGAAAATCAGGGTCTGCCGGGCATCGGCCAGGCGGGTGAGCAGTTCCTGCCGCTGCTTTTTCTTTTTAGGAACAAACCCTGCAAAGCAGAAGCTGTCTACGGCCAGCCCGGATACGGACAAGGCGGCAACTGCGGCACACGCCCCGGGAATGGGCACCACTTTGATGCCCGCCTCCAGGGCCGCAGCCACAAGCCGGTAGCCGGGATCTGAAACCATGGGCGTGCCGGCATCCGATACCAGGGCAAGCTGGCGGCCGGATTCCAGTTTTTGCAGCAGAAGCGGAATTCTTTGGGATTCGTTGTGTTCGTGACAGGAAAGCAAAGGGGTTTCAACGGCGTAACGGGCAAGCAGCCTTGCGGTGTGGCGGGTGTCTTCGGCGGCGATAAGATCTGCGTTTTGCAGCACTTCCACGGCCCTGTAGGTCATATCTCCCATGTTGCCGATAGGTGTGGCCACCACGTAAAGTATGCCGCCTGCCGGGTTTGGCCGGGTTGCATTCATGAAGACCTATCCGTAGGCCAGGGCAAAGGCATTGGCAATGATTTCCACCCGGCAGTGTTTTTGCCCGGCATCCACGCACACCACATCAAAACGCGCCTTTTTGTCGGTCTGGCGCTTTTCCTTGAGATAGCCCAGGGCCACCCTGGAAATCTTCTGCTGCTTTGTCCGGTCCACAGCCGCCTTGGAAGGTCCGAAGCGGTCCGAGGATCTGGACTTTACCTCCACAAACACGATAGTCTCACCCTGGCGGGCAATCACGTCGATTTCACCAAAGCAGTTGCGGTAGTTTCGGTCCAGGATCTGATACCCGTTTTTTTTTAAATGGGCAATGGCCAGGGATTCCCCCAGACGCCCGAACTTTTGTGATTCGGTTGCCATCTCAGGTGCTTCCTGAAAAACCGGTAAAGCAGGGGGTTTTTTCCGGATTTGGGCGGAAATACCGGTGATTGTGACGGCTCACCCCTTTAAAACTGCGGCGGTGAATGGGGCACCAGCCGTGCTCTTCCAGTGCCCGGGCATGGGCCCGGGTGGGATAGCCCTTGTGGCCGGAAAACCCATACTCCGGATAATCCAGGCTGTATCTTTCCATGATCCGGTCACGGGTGACCTTGGCCACAATAGAGGCCGCGGCAACGGAAATGCTGCGCATATCCCCCTTGACAATGGTCTGCTGGTAAATTTCCGCGCCAATGGGCCACTGGCCGTCGATCAGCAGGCAATCGGGTTCGGGGCGCAGATTGTCCACAGCCATGGACATGGCCTGAAGCGAGGCCTGCAAAATATTGATCCGGTCGATTTCAACAGGGTCCACAATGCCAATGCCAACGGCCCTTGCATTTGCGTAAATCTCGTCATGAAGCCGTAGCCGGACCCTGGGAGAAAGCCGCTTGGAATCGGTAATGCCGGTAACGGCAAAATCGTCTGAAAACATCACCGCTGCCGCAACCACCGGACCGGCCAGGGGGCCGCGGCCCACCTCGTCGATTCCGGCAATACGATAATATCCCTGACTTTGCGCCTGGTGCTCGAATTGCCGGATCGATTCGGCCATGGACAATTTCCTGACAGTACTTACTTGCGGCGCAGCTTCATTCGTGCCGCCTTTTCCTTCAGCCCGCGCAGGTAATAAATCTTGGAGCGGCGCACCCGTCCTTTTTCCACCACTTCCACCTGCTCAAGGGCCGGGGAATGCAGGGGAAAAATTCGTTCCACCCCAATGCCGTAAGACACTTTTCGTACTGTGAAACTGGCGTTGATCGTGCCCTTTTTCATGGCAATGACCACGCCCTGGAAAACCTGGATCCGCTCTTTTTCCCCTTCCCGGATCCGGACGTGCACCTTTACCGTATCCCCGGGCTCAAACCCGGTGATATCCATTCTGAGCTGTTCTCTTTCAATCTGTTTGATCGCGTCCATAATCGCCTCGCAATAGGGTTTGTCAGACCCGCCGGAAAAGGGCCGGGACCTGAAACGGTTAAATTCTGATCTTTAAAATTGATAGTTTCGTAAAAACCAAGTCTTCGGATGGCGCCATCAAAATTCACTGCCCAGAAGCCGGTCAAGCATTATGGCGGCTGCCGAACGCACCGAAAGATGGTTATACCCCGATCCGGTTAAAATCGGCGCCAGCCGGAAATCCGCATCATCCATGAATTCAGCCGTCAGCCCCCAGGCCGTGCCCAGAGCCAGGACCCAGGCGGCATCTTGTTTTGCCAGGGCTTGGCTGAGTTCCGGATATCCGGTCTGGTTCGGGCTGTCTGCTGCACTGGTGGCCACCACCCGTACAGGCAGATCCTCCTGCCGGCAGATCTCTGTTGTCACCTGGTTTAAGCTTTCCCGGATCCGGATCAAAGTCAGGGCCCGGCTGCGGTCCGGGTTGTACACAGCACCGGCGCCGTCTGTCCAGTGACCGATGATCTTTCGGGCAAAAGCCTGCTGATCCTCCAGGGGGGTGACCACATAAAATCCGCTCACCCCGTATGTTCGGGCGGCCCTGGCGATATCATGGAGATCAATGCTGGTAATCGCCGAGGCAATGGTGCTGCCGTCCTTGCTCCTGACCGGATGATGCAGCAGGGCCAGGTAAAGCTTAATCCCATGCAAGGGTTTCAAGTCTGCGGCACCATTTTTGAACAATCTTTTTTTCCGGCTCTGTCAGCCCTGTCTGCTCCAGTAAATCCGGGCGCTTTAAAATCGTTCGCAGCAGCGCGGATTCCCTGCGCCAGTCCTCTATGGCCTGGTGATTGCCCGAAAGCAAAACCCCGGGCACCTGCTTTTGCTCAAAAACCCCGGGCCGGGTATAATGGGCGTGCTCCAGACGGCCGGCCGAGAAGGAATCACACTCTGCCGCATCCGCTGCTCCCAGCACGCCGGGGATATGCCGGATCACCGCATCCATGACCACCATTGCCGGCAGTTCGCCGCCAGTTAATACATAATCGCCAATGGAGATCTCGTCATCGACATATGCTTCGCAAATCCGTTCATCCAGTCCTTCATACCGGCCGCAGATAAAAATCATCTCTTTGCAGGCCGCATACTGCCGGGCTGTGTCCTGATCAAAGCGCCGGCCCTGGGGGGTGAGCAAAACCACCGGCGCCTCGGGCAATTCGGTTTTGGCTGTTTCAATGGCGGCAGCCAGGGGTTCGGGCTTCATGACCATGCCTGAACCGCCGCCATAGGGCCGGTCATCTGTCACTTTGTGCCGGCCCTCGGCAAAATCACGGATATTGACGGGTTCCAGGCGGATTTTACCGCTTTCCACTGCCCTGCGCATGATCCCGTGGCCGGCAAATGCATCAAACATTTCGGGAAAGATCGTCAATACGCAAAACCTCATCTTTCCCGCAATCCTTTCCATCACTATCTTCGGCCCCGCGGATTTCGCGCTTCCCGGTTAAAGCCCCTCGGGAAGATCCACGATCATTTTGCCGTGTTCCAGGTCAATTTCCCGCACTACTTGTTCAATGGCCGGAATCAGCCGCTCGCTTTCCCCTTGCCTGACCACGAAAACATCATTGCTGCCGGTTTCAATCATGGATTCCACCCGGCCCAGAAAACCGCCGTCGGTTTCATAAACCGCCAGCCCGATCAGATCGCACCAGTACCATGTATCCGGCTCTGCAGGCGGCAGTGCGGATCGGGGCATAAAAAGGGATGCGCCGGAAACGGCCTCTGCGCTGCTTCGATTGCCAACCTCTGCAAATCCAATGAGCAGGCCGTTTTTATGGGAACGGGCCGTCTCTATGCGGTATTCAACAGGCTGCCGATCCGGGGCGTCAACAATTACCCGGGAGCCGGGCTGCAGATGGAGTTGCTGGTCCACATATGCAGAAACCCGGACCTCCCCGCGAATACCGTGAGGTCGGGTAATTTTTCCGATCAAAAGAAGCTTGTCCGGGTCCATGTGCAGACGGCTTTGATTATTCCTCGATAATCTCAAGAACAGTACGCTTCTTGACTTTTGCCGAAGCGGCATTCAATATTGTCCGCATGGCCCGGGCAGTCCGCCCCTGCTTTCCGATCACTTTTCCCAGATCCTCCTTGGCCACTTTGAGCTCGAGGACCGCTGTCTGGCCGCCTTCCACCTCGGTCACGGTCACTTCATCAGGATTGTCCACAAGCGCCTTTGCGATGTACGTGATCAGCTCTTTCATTTGACCCCTCTCCTTCATAGAATGGCTGCTGGAATGTTGGGATTCGCGGACAAGCTATCTTTTATGCTGATTTTACTGCTTCATAAAAACCCTTTTGCTTTAAAAGGCTGTTGACGGTGTCGGTGGGGATGGCACCGTTATCCATCCAATGGGCGATCCTGTCGTTGTTCAGCGTTACTTCGTGGGGATCCACCATGGGGTTGTAAGTACCCACGGTTTCCAGAAACCGGCCGTCTCTGGGATAGCGGCCGTCTGCCACGACGATGCGGTAAAACGGTTTCTTTTTCGCACCATGCCTGGACAATCTGATTTTTACTGACATTTTTCTGCCTTCCTTGTTAAAACGGCATCATGTTCCGGGTCATTGCCCGCATGCCGCCCTTGTTGAATTTCTTCATCATCTTGAGCACCTGGGAGTAATTTTTCAGGAGTTTGTTGACGTCCTGAACTTTTGTCCCGCTTCCCTTGGCAATCCGTTTTCTTCTGCTTCCGTTGACGATGTTGTGGTTGCGCCGTTCAGCAGGGGTCATGGAGTTGATGATCGCCTCGATGCGCACCAGTTCGCGTTCGTCAACGTCTAACTTGCTTAGCTGCTTGCTCTTGTTTGCACCCGGGATCATCTTGATCAGATCATTGAGCGATCCCATCTTTCTGACCTGGGTCATCTGGTCCCGGAAATCCTCCAGGGTGAACTGGTTTTTCCGGAGTTTCTTTTCCAGGTCAGCGGCCTTTTTTTCATCCACCGCATCCTGGGCCTTTTCAATAAAGGAGAGCATATCGCCCATGCCCAGAATCCGCGATGCCATCCGGTCCGGATGAAACTCTTCCAGGGCATTGGTTTTCTCCCCGACACCGATAAACTTCACCGGCTTGCCGGTAACCGCCTTAATGGACAAGGCCGCCCCGCCCCTGGCGTCGCCGTCCATCTTGGTGAGCACGATGCCGCCAAGATCCAGAGCCCGGTCAAATGACTCGGCCATATTGACCGCATCCTGGCCGGTCATGGCATCGGCGATCAGCAGAACATCCGAGGGCTCGATGGCTTTCTGGATCCGGGAAAGCTCGTTCATCAATTCCGAATCCACATGCAGCCGGCCCGCAGTATCCAGGACCAGCGTATCACAGCCTTCAGACGGCGCCTTTTGCCGGGCTTTCTGCGCGATTTCCACCGGATCCATGTCCGGGCTGGAATCAAATACCGGCACTGACAGCTGCTCGCCGAGCTTTTTGAGCTGATCAATGGCCGCCGGCCGATACACGTCCAAAGGCACCAGATACGGTTTTTTGCCGTTTTTGCGCAGGTGAACCGCAAGCTTTCCGGCCGTGGTGGTCTTGCCCGAGCCCTGGAGCCCGACGAGCATCACGGCCTGGGGCATGGCCCCGGAAAGATTGAGCGCCTCGTTTTCCGATCCCATCAGGGCGGTCAATTCTTCATTGACGATCTTGATGACCTGCTGGGCCGGTGTCAGACTTTCAAGCACCTCCTGGCCGATGGCCCGCGCCCGGATATCTGCGATCAACTGCTTGACCACCCGGTAATGCGCATCCGCCTCCAGCAAGGCCATGCGCACTTCCCGCAAACCCTCGTCAATGTTTTTCTCCGAGAGCTTGCCGTGACCCTTGAGTTTTTTAAAAACCGAATTGAGCTTGTCGCTTAAATTGTCAAACATAGAGCTGATTCTCGTATGGCCGCAAAAATGAATCCGTTGAAATTAATATTTACATCCTGGAATGTCAAGTATAATAATGTGTTTTCCAGTGCCCGGATAAACCGGATTTCTTTTAATTCATAATACATCCGAACCCGTTATGATTCAACCCCGAAAACCAGATAAAAAACCCGATATCCGCGATATCTCCCGAAACGAGCTGATTGCGTTTTTTGCCGGCCACGGCATGCGCAGCTTCAGGGCGGACCAGGCCCTGCAGTGGCTTTATGCCCGGCGGGTGCAACGCTTTGAGGATATGACCAACCTGGCAAAAGAGGCCCGGGGCCTTCTGGCGGATCATTTCACCATATCCAGCCCTGAGGTGCGCGACGTGCAGGTTGCCGAAGACGGCACATGCAAATTCCTGTTCGGCCTGGATGACGGCAATTGCGTGGAATCTGTGCTGATTCCGGAAAAAGACCATTACACCCTCTGCATTTCCACCCAGGTGGGATGCGCCATGGGATGCGCCTTTTGCATGACCGGAAAAACCGGTTTGATCCGAAACCTGAGCCGGGCCGAAATTATCGGCCAGGTTATTTCATGCCAGGACGAAGCCGCGGCCCGGGGGGGTATGCGTCTGTCCAACCTCGTGCTCATGGGCATGGGAGAGCCCCTGGCCAATTATGACAATGTTGTTGCGGCCCTGGGCGTCATAACCGACGGCAATTGGGGCCTGAAATTTTCCACCCGGCGGGTGACCCTGTCCACGGCCGGCCTGGCAGAGCGGTTTGATGACCTGGCCGGAGATACCCGGGTGCGGCTGGCCGTGTCTTTGAATGCAGCAGACAACACCACCAGGGACCGGCTGATGCCGATCAACAAAAAAATTCCCATAGAACAGATCATTGCGGCCTGCACCCGATACCCCCTGCCGCCGCGGGACAAAATCACGTTTGAATACATTCTGATAAAAGGCATCAATGACTCGGAAAAACACGCAAAGCAGCTTGCAAAACTGCTCCGGCCCGTTCGGGCCAAAATCAATCTCATCCCGTTTAACCCGCATCCGGGCACAACGTTTCAACGCCCGGAAAATGCGGCCATAGAGGCCTTTCAGTCCGTTCTCATAAAAAACAACTACACCGCCATTATCCGCTGGAGCAAGGGGTCAGACATTGACGCGGCCTGCGGTCAGCTCCGGGGCGCCCGCAGATCATAAAAAGGCTTGCGCGATTGCCGAAGAATGCAGTGTACTTGTCCGTACGTGAAATTCTGAGCAATCGCGCGTAACGCAGATATTGGAATTTTTCCGGTGCCATCTAATGTTTTTATTGACAAACGCGTTTTTGGCATTTAATTTATCATAACATATTCGATTTGCATTCGGATATGGTACAAAGTTGGGTCCAGCAATTCGGGGTACGCGATTTCGTTTAAGCAAAGCCTTCCGAAGCAGCGCCTGAAAGTTTGTACGGATAAATCAAGAAAGGAGGTGGCTCGTTTAATGGAAGGTCGAGTAAAGTGGTTTAACGAAAAAAAAGGCTATGGCTTTATTGAAACCGACGAACACGGCGATGTATTTGTGCATTATTCAAACATCGACGGTACCGGTTTCCGCACTCTGAATGAACTGGATCGCGTAACCCTGGAAGTACAGGACTCCCCCAAAGGGCCCCAGGCGATTAATGTGAAACGCATCTAAGCGGCTTCACATTAATCAATCGCCCGAAAAATTGGTTTTTCAAGCCGGGACCGGCAATGGTCCCGGCTTTTTTTATACTTATTCGGAATCCGGATCCGTCTGGCCCTGATCCTCGAAACGCTGCTTGAGAAGGCGGCCCAGATCTGTTTCGGCAGACTCTGTGCCGGTCTGGGTGCTTTTTTTACCCTCCCTGCCCGCATGCGATTTTTTTTCATCCCGCAATGTCAGCCGGATTTTGCGATCCGACGGCAGCACTTCAATGACTCTGGCCTCCACATCCTGACCCGTCTGGAAACTCTCGAGGGGATTTTCCCCCTGCCCGTGGGGCAGCTCCGAAAGATGGACAAGCCCCTGGATGCCTTCCTCTATTTCCACAAAAAGTCCGAATTCGGCAATATTGACCACTTTTCCGCTTACCTGTGTACCGGGCGCGTATTTTTGGGGAAGTTCCTGCCACGGATCCGGGGTCAGCTGCTTGATTCCCAGGTTGACGCGCTGATTTGCCCTGTCAATGCCGAGAATCTTGGCCTGAACGGTCTGGCCCTTACGATAATGCTCGGCCGGCTTGACCGGCTGGGTCCATGAAATATCCGAGGCATGGACCAGGCCGTTGATGCCTTCCACAATTCCCACAAACAAGCCGAAATCCGTAACTTTTTTAATCCTGCCTTCGATCACCGTACCAATGGGATAATTCTGCTCCAGGGTATCCCATGGATTGGGGCTCAACTGCTTGACCCCGAGCGAGACTTTTCTGCCCTCGGCATCCACATCCAGCACTTTCACCGTTATGGACTCGCCTGTTTCATAGAGCTTTGAGGGATGCTGGCGAACAGGGGTCCAGGACAGATTGCTTACATGAACAAGGCCGGTAATGCCGCCGAGATCCACAAACAAACCGTAATCAGTGATATTGGTGATGGTTCCCGCCACCACGTCGCCGATACGGAGTCGCTGTATGGCCTCTTCCTGGTCCTTGCGGCGCTGGGCCTCCACCAGCACCCTCCGGGAAATCACCACATTTCTTTCCGACTTGTCAAACTGAAGGATTTTAAACTCGTGGTCCGTGCCGATCCATTCATCCGGATTTTTGGCCGGCTTGATGTCGAGCTGGGATGCCGGGAGAAAGGCCCGAATGCCGATATCCACAAAAAATCCGCCCTTGACCCGGGATATAATACGTCCCTTCACGGTTCCTTCAGCTTCGTAGATCCCGCCCAGTTGCTCAAGAAGCTTTTCAGTGCGCACTTCCTCCCGCGACAAAATGGGATATCCGTCTTCATCCTTGCCGGCAAAATACACTTCCACCCGGTCGCCCACCTGCAGGTGGACCCTGCCGTCTGCATCGGCAAATTCCCTGGCCCCGACCTCGCCTTCATACTTGTAGCCGATATCCAGCAGAACCTTGTCACGTTCCAGACCAACGACCTCGCCTTCCACAACCTGGCCGCTTTCCACCGGCCTGAAACTCTCCTCGTACATGGCCATCATCTCGGCCATGCCCGGACCTTCTTCATCCGGTGCCCCGGAAGTATTATCAGTATTCATATCTTTATCTTCATGGTTGAAATCTTCGATGTCATGATCATCCATTTTTTTGCCCGCCATGGATATATCCACCTCCAGAAAAAGTAATCCGATAAGCCCGGCCAAAGCCGGACCATGCCTTCAGACAATGTCTTCGCTGCTTCAAGCAGAAAATACAGCAAACACAACAGTGATGGCACCGTAAAAAGTCTGATTTCAGATGGTGCCGTAAAAAGCTTTTTACGGCGCCATCAACGGATAATAACTTTAAAGTAAACATGGGGTGTAAAAATGCAAGGCAGCCGGCAAAGCTCTTTTGCGTGGACTGCAAAGTGTTCGAAATAGCCAAACAGTATTCGGGGTTGATTTTCTTTTTAAAATATTCTACGAAATATACGTATATAAAACCAGCTGCCGTGATTGGTTAAAACGGCATAGACAGCGTGCACCACCTGAATCAAAATGGACAAAAACAGGAGGCAATGGAAGCGCAATGGAAACAAGGTTCTGGCACAAAAATTATGACTACAACGTTCCGACCTCGGTCCGGTATCCCCAGATTCCGGTTCATGACCTGGTCCACCTTGCTGCAAGCATCGTTCCCGACAAACCCGCCACAAACCTTTACGGCTCGGAAATCACCTTTGGCGAGCTGCGGAAGCAGATTGTGCGCATGGCCAATGCCCTTGCCGGGCTGGGAGTCAAAAAGGGCGACCGGGTCGGTGTTCATCTCCCAAACTGCCCCCAGTACATCATTGCCTATTATGGAGCCATGTCTCTTGGCGCCATTGTTGTCAACCTCAATCCCATGTATACCGCGGAAGAACTCAAGGGGCTTTCGGAAAATACCGGTCTGAAAACCCTGTTCACCCTGGATCTGGTGCTGCCCAATGTCCGGACCCTTTGTCAGTCCGTGGAAATAGACAACATCATTGTCACCCGCGTCACCGATTATATTGACGGTTTTGGCGTAAGCACGCCCCGGGAACTGGAACTGGAACAAGGCTGGTATCATTTTTCCCAACTGCTTGACAGCTGCACCAATACCGTGCCGCCGCGGATATCGGTCACCCCTCAGGATCCGGCGCTGATTCAGTTTACCGGCGGCACCACGGGGCTTCCCAAGGGCGCGGTGCTTACCCATCGCAACATTCTGGCCGCAACCATGTGCGCCAATCTGTGGGGTGCCCACCTGAATGACAACACCCCGGTGGAAAAGCGCAATGTACTGGCCATGCTTCCGTTTTTCCACGTATATGGCGATATTGTGGTGTTAAACTGGGCCATGTTCGCCTGCGCCACGATGATCCTGGTGCCGCGCTTTGATATCGAGGAAATCATGGGCATGCTCGAAAACATACCCAGAATCCAGTTTTTCCCTGCCGTCCCCACCATGATCGGCGCGATTTTAAACCACCCCAAAGCCGAGTCCATGGAACTGGACCGGAAATTCAGCCTGTTAAACAGCGGCGGCGCCCCCTGCCCGGTCAGCCTCATTGAGCGGGCCAGGGATTTAAACATTTCTTTCAGCGAAGGCTGGGGAATGAGCGAGACCAGCGCAATGGGCATTGCCAATCCCAACCTTGGACTGAAAAAACCCGGCAGCATTGGCATTCCCATCCCGGACAATGATATCAAACTCGTGGATCCCGCCGACGGGGTCACCGAGGTCAGGCAGGGTGAACGCGGAGAACTGCTGATCAAAGGCCCCCAGGTCATGTCCGGCTACTGGAACAACCGGGAGGAGACCGCCAACCAGCTAAAAGACGGCTGGCTGTATACAGGCGATGTGGCCATCCAGGATGAAGACGGCTATATCTTCCTTGTGGACCGGACAAAAGACATGATCATTGCCAGCGGCTATAACATTTATCCAAGAGAAATCGACGAAGTGCTCTACCGGCATCCCAAGGTGGCCGAGGCCGCGGCCGTGGGCGTGCCCGATGAATACCGCGGCGAGACCATCAAGGCCTTTATCACCCTGAAATCCGGGGAGACGGCAACAGAAGAGGAAATCCTGGAATTCTGCAAAGACAAGCTTGCGGCCTACAAGCGGCCCAAAATCGTGGAATTCCGCGACAGCATCCCCAAGTCCGCCGTGGGCAAAGTCCTGCGCAAAAACCTGCGGGCAGAAGAAGAAGCCAAGGCCGGCAAGAAAAAATAATATCCCGCATCTGAGACAAAAAATGACTTTCAAAGCTGTTTGCTCAATTCAACATAACAAGACAGAAACAGATCCCGATCCCTTTTCTGTTCCAAACAAAATTGCGCCTCCTGCCGAACTTGCCGCAGGGGGCGCAATTGATCTTTTTGTAGAAAAATTTACTCCGGGAAAATTTACGCCAGTTTCTTGCCCGCACCCGGACCCGGGGCCAGGGCGTAAATCTCGTCAATTTGGATGATCACCGCGCCCTTGGATTTCAGCGGCGAACCCACCTTGTTGCCCAGTTCCTCGATCCATTTGGCGGTTTCTTCAAAGCGCTGCCCGGAGGTTTCAATGGTCGCCGATCCCTTGATCTGGTAGCCCTCATGACCTTCCCAGAAAGACACAGCCACCTTTGGATTGGCCTTGAGATTGGCCAGGGTCTTGTTGAAAAACTGGTCAGAGATCAAAATGGTTTCATCATCAATGATTTTTTTGGCCCCTACGGGTACGGCATTGGGAGCGCCGTCTGCGGTAGCGGTTGCCAGTACAGCGGTGGGCACCTTGTTAAACAATTCCTGCATCCGCTCTGTCATTTTTGCCATGATCGGTTTCCTCCTTTTTCTGGTTTCCTGTGACCCTCGTGATTGCGACCGCCCACGAGAAAATAAAAAGCATTTACTCGAAATAATATGATCAATGATCCGGGATCTGTCAAGGTATGGATTGCGTTGCAATCCCGGTTGAACCGTGATACAGGCAAAATCAGACAGGAAGTCAAAACAATTGCAGCCCGCGCCTGCCAGGGCGCCCGTATGAGGTGCAGAAAAACGCCATGAGCCGTCCCAGATACCGAAACGAGCAATTCAGCCACATCAGCGATGTGCTCTCCGCACTGGTGGGACAGCTCCGCCGGGAATCGCATTCGGATTTGTCCCGGATCCAGCAAATCTGGCAAAGCGTACTCGATCCGGTTATTGCAGAAAACAGCCGCCCGGCCGCCCTGAAAAACGACGTTTTGCTGGTGCATGTGGCCAGCTCCACTGTCACCCAGCAAATGCGCTTTCTTACTCCCGGGGTCATCGAGCAGATCAACCGGGTCATGGGAGAAGGCCGCATCCGCCGGATCCAGTATAAAATCGGCACGGTGTCATCTTCGGCCGACTCATGAACCAGCCCGCTGATCTCACATCTGACACTTTTTTTAACGGATCCATCTCGATAAAACAGCCGCCCGACGGATACCGGTTTTCCATTGACGCGGTGATCCTGGGCAACCTGGCGGCAGTACAGGCAGACGACCGGGTCCTGGACCTGGGCTGCGGTTGCGGGGTCATTCCCTTGATCCTGGGCTACAGGAATCCCGACATCGGGCAGGTGTTCGGCATTGAAATCCAGGCGGAGCTGGCCGGCATTGCCCGATTAAATGCATCAGAAAACCACATGGACAACCAAATCCAGATTCTGCACCAGGACATGAAAGCCGTTGTTCCTGAAGCCACCGGCGGCACGATGGATGCGGTTGTCTGCAATCCACCTCATTTTGCAAGGCATTCAGGCCGCATCAACCCGGATTCCCAGCGCGCCGTGGCCAGGCATGAAATCGCGGTCACACTGGCTGACGTCACCGCAGCAGCAGCCCGGATGCTGGCCCCGGAAGGCCGGTTTACGGTGATATACCCTTGTGAACGCCTGGTGGATCTGCTTTCTGCCATGCGCACTGCGGGCATTGAACCCAAGCGCCTGCGCATGATCCATCCCAGGCCCGGAATTGAGGCCAAGCGTGTTCTGGCAGTGGGCATCAAGGGCAAATATCCGGGCCTGAAAATTGATCCGCCGCTTTTTATCCGAAACGACCCGGATCATTATTCCCCGGAACTCCAAACCATGTTCGGGCCCTGAGCCGGTTTGCCAAAACCCCGCCAAGTTTCCGTTTGACAAAAAATGCAAATCCGGATAGTTTGCTGCATTATTCATACCAACGGCTTTTCCCGTCAAAGCCGTTATGCACAGCAGTTCGCGGAGAGGTGGCCGAGTGGCTGAAGGCGTCGGTCTCGAAAACCGGTGTCCCGTTTGCGCGGGACCGTGGGTTCGAATCCCACCCTCTCCGCCATATAACTTTTTGAAATTATTAGTATTTTGCAGGCAATTCCAAGACAATGGAAATCGAATATAAGCTTTTATTATTTTTTGCTTTTCGATTCTGCTTAGGCACTCGGATTTAAAGAAAAGGCCGG
>JAIPES010000052.1 GCA_021737045.1 Desulfobacteraceae bacterium
AGTCTCAATCCCCTCTAATCGGGGCCTTTCTTCTGACTCTGGGTAAAAAATACATCAAAAATACAGACGTTTGCAAGCCATTTCCGGCTGACCTGCCTTTTTTTTGCGTTTGGGAATTTTTCAGGCACTGCAGCAGAGACCTTCTTTTTGAATAACACATTAATAATACTAAACAAATTGTTTTACAAAATCCCCCGCTAATGTCCTTTGACCCGACTGTGTGAACGAAAATATCATGATTCTTTTCATTATCCACAATTTCCGCACCATTTCAAGGAGATCGTTCAAATCACAACGGAAAAATTTTGCTTTACCGGCGGATCCCCAATTCCCGAGTATTCCACTCCGGCAACACATTTCCGGCATGCGGGATAAAACCGGACCGAGTCCTCTGAATGGTCAATGATGTCATCGATGCGGTGCCGGAGTTTGACCAGTTTCTCATCGGTCAGGCCCGGGCATTCAAATACGGATTTCTGCACCCGTACGCCAAAACCCTTAAGCGCCTTGACAACCCTGTAACGCTTCCGGTCATCCACGATGTCAAAACAAACCAGGTAAAACATGAGACGCTATTTCTCCGGGCAAAAGTGTGTGTAGCCGCTTTCCGGATTGGAAAGAAACTCGGCAAACCGGCGCACCTGGTAATAAATCACCCGTCTGTTGGAGGTCTTTTGGCCCAGGGGGTCATAAGTCACCTGCCGGGCCATCATGTTCTCATAAGCGGCAATAAACGTTCGGGAAATGCCGGGCTTCATTTCCACTGGCCGGTTCTGCCGGAGTTCTTCTTCATCCACGGCGTTTTCCGGATTGGCCCTGATCTGCCGGAACACGAAATCATCAGCTCTGACCATTTTCCGGTTGATCAGACCTAAAACAAACCGATCCCCCAGGCGGCACCGGTGCTCCTCCACCAGATCACAGGCAAGTGATGGCCGGCCATAGGCAATTTCATGAAGACTTCCCATGTAAGGGTCCAGGCCGCAGACCTTGATGGCGGAAAGCACTTCGTTGGTCAGCATGGTATAGACAAACGACAGCAGGGCATTGACCGGGTCCCGGGGTGGCCTGCGGTTTCTGCCGTTGAAGGAAAACGCTTTGTTGCGGATCATGTCGTCAAAAACACGGTAGTAAGCCCGCGTGGCCGCCCCCTCGATGCCCCGGAGTTCATCGGCTGAAAACTCCGCCGGTTTTCGGCTTTCAAGTTTCCGCAGAAACACGCTCATTCCCGCGGCAGCCGACAAAATCCGGTCACTGTTGTGATCTTTTCCCCGCTTTTTTAACATGTCGATCATCTCCGATATTTTGCCAAAGACGATACGCTTGCTGACCTCATTGGAAAACACCGGGTCGGAAAGGCGCAGGTACTGGTCGCGCCGCATTGCCACGTGCTTGTGCTCATCGATCATCAGCCGCGCCCGGAACCGGCCTGTGGGTGTGATAAAAACCGTTTCCACCCGATTTTTGATCAGGTAATCGAGCACTGAACCGGAAAGCGATACATAACCCGAAAGGATCAGTTTTTTCAAATTTCCTGCGGGAATCCGGTCGATGACATCACCCTTGCGCATGATCTGCAGGGCATCGCCGTCTTTTCTGATGTAGCTTCCGGAGTGCAGGGCATACAAGGTTTCCATGGCAATCAGTCCGTTTGCTGGTTTAAAAACCGCTCCACCTGGACAATGGCTGCGCGCATATTGTCCAGCGCATCAGAAAGGTTGCGGATTTTCTCTCCCGGTCCCGGTCGTTGATTGTGATCGTAGGAATCCACATGCAGCAACGGGTTCGCATAGCCGTCGGCCTTGTCAAATCGGCAGTAATCTCCTGTGTAATCCAGCAGGGAAT
Organism: Desulfobacteraceae bacterium; assembly: GCA_021737045.1. Taxonomy (GTDB): domain Bacteria; phylum Desulfobacterota; class Desulfobacteria; order Desulfobacterales; family Desulfosalsimonadaceae; genus Desulfosalsimonas. Next base: position 1,846 of record JAIPES010000052.1, read on the forward strand.
GGATTCGCTTGCACCCAAGGGGGGTGCCGCGCAGCCTGCTTATCTGGTAGTCGACCTGGTGCGGATTGTAGTCCGGGTCAAAGCCGAGCAGATAGTGCAGCAGCGTCTTGTGACGGTTCAAAAAACCGATGGTCTGGTAGACGATTTTTTCTTCCCGCGCCGTGAGACTCTGCCGGTCCCGGCACGCTGCAATGATTCGACCCATAGGCGGGCAGCGGGTTTCAAGCTGATGTAGCTCTGGGTATTGTTCCGCCCACTTCCGGTAACCTGGATGCACCCGCACCTTTTCGGCCTCGGATTTTTCCCGGGCACGGTCCAGGTCACCGATCCCGGCCTGTTTAACCTTTTTCAGATACAGGAGCTGGGCCTCCACGCTCCTGTCCGTGCAGGCCGGAAAAAAGGAACGCTTTCCGGTTGACCGGTGAACCCCCAGAGGGAGCTTGACCAAATTGCCAAACCCCTTGCCCGTAAGCCGGTCCTGCTTTGGAAACGCCTCCAGGGAAAAAAAGCTCAGGTCCTGACCGATATCTCCGATAACCGAGCCGGCCAATTGCCGGGCCTGAGCTGCAGGAATGGGCGTTTCAAAGAAAATCCAGAAATGAAAGCCCTTTGCGCCGGAAAACTCGACCAGGGGTTCGGTTGCCGCTTTTTCCCGGGATGCATCCGCAATACGGCGGAAAAGGTAGGCACGCTCCTGTTTCACCTGGCGCGCCTGGTTCTTGGACAGGCCGCCTTTCCGAAACCCGGTTTTCAGATCTGCGTCGATCGCAGCCAAAGAGGCACGGCCGCCGGAATCCAGCAGGTATATGCCGTATGTGCGCCTGCCTTCGAGGTGATCGGCAACGTCTGCCGGTTCCATGGGGCGCCGGACCGGGACATAGCCCTGCCGGTCATTACTCCTGTCCGCCCACTGGCGGGCAAAGGCATCCTCCCGGCCGGAAAACAGCATCATAAAGCGCTCAATTCCTTCCTGGCGCTGACGCATTTGGACAAATGGCCCGGCAGCCGCGCTTTCAATGTCCGCTTCCTTTGCATCCCCGGTCGGACCGGGCTCTTCCGGGGTCACATTTCGCCAGTATTCATATCGCGATGACGGCAGGCGCTGTCTCGCCCTGGCCAACACGCGGGCGGAATCCTCGGTGCGATTGAGGGTCAAAAGAAGTTCCAGGTGCAGTTCCCAAACCTCCGCATCATTCGGGTTTGCTGCGTGCAGCTGCTCAAAGACCCGGATCGTAACATCGAAAAGGCCCGCCATTTGGGCCAGCTCAGCCCATCGGATCATCTGCTCCCGGTTCATGTGCTGCCAAAGACTTTGGTCCTGCAGTTTCCGGCTGCAGGCTTTTTCATCCCGGCCTTCGATTAGGGCCTTTTCAAGGCGGTCGAGCACCAGGGAACAGTCCGCCCGGGTCTGACGGCCGGCAGGGGATCCGGAAGATGGAGCCGATGGGGGGTCTGCCGGCATTTTGCGGGGATTTTCCGATAAAACCATTTTTTCCACCATTGGATTATGAATTGTCTCCACGGATCGTTTTGCCAAGCTGTGAAAGCTTCGGGTAGTATGGCGCATGGGCCTCAAGGGTTTTCAAAAGTTCCTCGGCCCGGGCCTGGCGGCCGGCCCGGTGCGCAGACAATGCCCCCCAGAAAAGTGCCTCCAGACATGGATTTTTCCATTTTTCCCGGAAAAAACGGTCCGCTGCATCACAGTGGCCCAGGGCTGCCTCAAAATTACTCCGGAGATATTCTATCCGGGCGAGTTTTACCAGGGCTTTATGCTTTGAACGATTGTCCCGCTCCTGACTTTTGACAAGCACCTCACAGGCTTTGTCTAAATCACCAAGAGCAGCGTGCACGTCCGCCTCGGTCCACCGGTAATACGACCGGCGACGGCGTTCCGGTTCCTGGTTCACGGCATCCATGGCCCGCCGGGGAGAACCCATGCCCAAATATGTCCGGGCCAGCAGCTCATAAACATAATCGATGCCCTGCTTGCCGGAACGTTCGCTTTGTGCCGCAAACATTAGCGCATCACGGGCCTGGGAGAAGTTGCCGCCGGAAAACTGGATTTTTCCCAGGGCAAAATATTTATGGACCAGCGAAATGTGGTTGCTGGTTTCATCGGCAGCAAGGCACTCGCGGATAGCTTCCAGCGCACCACCCGGATCATCAGCCTCCATGCGACAGCCAGCCAGCTGATAGAGGGCCTTGATGTAATTTTTGCGTTCCTGATGCCTGGTTTCCCGCTCCTTGTTGGAAAGGGCATGCCAGTTTTCCACGGCCTTTTGAAACAGGGGGGCCGCCGAATCGGTTTTTCCTTCAATCTGCCGAAAGAGCATGCCCTGCCGGTAATAGTTCGTCACGCCGTCCGGCCGGAGCGACTGGGCCTTCTGAAAATTTTTGTGCGCCAGATCAATCCGGGCCGCCTTTTGTTCCGGGGTCATGACGATCTCCCGATTTTTCAGGGCATACAAAGACTCATAAGCGCTGTATGCAAGGGAGCTTCGTGTCAGAAACCGTTCCGGATCGGCCTTAATGCAGATTTCCAACTCCCGGATGGCATCATCGTAGCGCTTGAGACGTCCTAGCACAAATGCCATTTTTTCCCGCACCTCCCTGTCCAGGCCATAGCTTGCGAGCTCGGGCAGCTTTTCATCCACCGGGTAATACAGGGACACGGCGTCCGGCCAGCGGTTTTCCCGGATCAGTTCCTCGATATCCGCCAATACCCGCCGGACACGCCTGGCTGCCACATCGCGGTTTACGGTGACGAGATCTTCGCTTTTGAGAAACTCGTCTTCAAACAAGCCCTTTTTGTTGGCCTGCTGCTCCCCTGTTTCGATGATTTTCGCGGTGTTTTCAGGTTTCATGGCTTACTCCTTTTCCCTGTTTTGGAGCAAAAAAGCGTTTTGCGTCATTTTAGCCCGCCTCTGTCTTTTATTGACGGCACGAGGATTTGTTTTTCCAAAGCAACTCAGCATAATCGACAATGAAACCACGTCATTCTCAACAGGTAGTTACATTACACATCGGGGTATATTCCAATCAAAATGCAGGGTGCTCTATACCCCCACATATAACCCCAGATACCCCCGGCTGTCAGTGGATTAAACTGGACGACAAGACACAAAAAAGCCCCGAAAACAAAGATGTTTCCGGGGCTTTTTGTATTGTAGAAAACGCTGCTGAATTGTTATTTGGTGGGCCCACCAGGATTCGAACCTGGGACCGACCGGTTATGAGCCGGTGGCTCTTCCAGCTGAGCTATGGGCCCTTTTTTTTATTTGCTCCCAAAAAGGCTTTGTTTACCTACCGGCTCGCCTGTTTTTTGTCAAGGCCTTATTGAGCACCGGCGGTCTTGGCCTAGGATTCGATAAAATACTTGAGCTTGCGGCTCCGGGTGGGATGCCGCAGCTTGCGCAGGGCTTTGGCCTCGATCTGCCGGATGCGCTCCCGGGTCACGTCAAAGTCGTTGCCCACCTCTTCCAGGGTATGGTCTGATTTTTCACCAATGCCAAAGCGCATGCGCAGGACTTTTTCCTCCCGCGGGGTCAGGGTGGCCAGCACTTTGCGGGTCTGCTCGGACAAATTGAGGTTAATGGCCGCCTCTGAAGGCGACATGAATGTCTTGTCCTCGATAAAATCGCCCAGATGACTGTCGTCTTCCTCGCCAATGGGCGTTTCCAGAGAAATGGGCTCCCTTGCGATGCGCAGCACCTTGCGCACCTTGTCAATGGGCACTTCCATTTTCTCGGCGATTTCCTCGGGCGAGGGCTCCCGGCCCATTTCCTGGACCAGGTAGCGGGAGGTGCGAATCAACTTGTTAATGGTCTCGATCATGTGCACCGGAATCCGGATGGTGCGGGCCTGGTCGGCAATGGCCCGGGTGATGGCCTGGCGGATCCACCATGTGGCATAGGTGGAAAACTTGTAGCCCCGCCGGTATTCAAACTTGTCCACCGCCTTCATCAGCCCGATGTTGCCCTCCTGGATCAGGTCCAGAAACTGCAGACCGCGGTTGGTGTATTTTTTGGCAATGCTGACCACCAGCCGCAGATTGGCCTGGACCAGCTCACCTTTGGCATCCTTTGCCCGCTGGTGGCCATCTTCGATCCGGGCCATGATCCGTTTCAGGCTCCGGGCCGAGGCCTTGATCTCGCGTTCGCGCATTTCGGTCTGGGTGTGAAGCTTTTTCAAGTCCTCAAACAGCTGGGCCACTTCACCGCTGCCATAAACCGAGCAGGTGCACCCCCACTTGACAAACCCCTTTTCCTTTTCCAGGCGCTGACGCACCTCGGAAATAGGGGCGTCAAAGGCGGCGGCACACTCGCAGAAAACCTTGTGAGTGGTGTCAAACCATTCCACCTGCTCGTAAATCTTGCGCTCGACTTCCTCGATCACATCACTTTCCAGGCGCCAGTCCTTAAACAAATCAAAAATCTTGCGGTTTCGGCGGCGGATGGAACGCATGACCCGGCGCTGCTCGTCGGCATCCATGGATTCATGAAAAATCCGGTCCCGCAGCTGCTGATTTTCCGCATCAATGCTTTTGATCTGATCAATGGTTTCAAGAAATTTCTCGATCTGAAGCGATTCATCCACTATGGTATCGCCCTCGTCGATATCGCGCAGCACATGCTTGGGCCGCAACGTGCCAGCAGCAATCTGATCGCCGAGGTTGATGATGCTGTCAACGCCCAGGGTGGTTTCGAGCATGGCTTTTAAAACTTCCTGCTCGCCGGCCTCAATTTTTTTGGCGATTTCAATTTCACCTTCCCGGGACAGCAGGGTCACCATGCCCATTTCCCGCAGATACATCTTCACCGGATCGTTGACCGACCGGAATTTGGCTGTTTCATCCACTTCCTCGGTGTCGGCAACGGTTCCTTCGCCCTCTTTTTTGGTCTCCGAGGACAGGCGCTGCTTTTTTTTCTCCACCACCTCGATATCCAGGTCGTCAAACCACATGAGTGTTTCATCGATCTGCTCCGGGGACATCATTTCCTCGGGAAGCACCTCGCTGATCTGTTCATAGGTCAGATAACCCTGCTCCTTTCCCTTGGAAATCAGCTGATTGACTTTTTCCTTCTGGACTTCTTTGGATTCGCCCCCTTTTTTTGCGGACCGTTTTGCCATAAATCCCAAGCCTCCTGATATTTTAATCATTATAACAAGACCCTGCGGCAGGCATTGGTTAATGCCGGCCGGCGGCCTGTTTCTGTTTTTCGCTCAACAGCTTGAGCAGCAGCTGCTGATCATTGTTTTGCTCAGCGGCCCGGATGCGGTCAAGCAGATCATTTTTCCGGCGCTGCTTGCAATTGGTAAACTGGGACAACAGCAGCCGGCAGCTCTGCTCCGCCCAGCAGGCCTCTTCCATGATCATGGAAGTCACCATCTGCCGCTGTTGTTCATCACCGAGATGTCCGAGCAGATCTGAGGCTTTTTTTCCGTCCCGGCCGATCACCCGGCAGACCTGCCGGCCCAGCTCCTGCATCCGGGGATCCTCAAACTGCTCCAGAATCCGGTTTTGCTCCACTTCGGCAATCATCTCCGGATGCTGGATCATCATGGCCACCACCTTCATTTCCAGGCGGTCGGTCGGCTGCCTGGGGGCTTCAGGTGCCGCGTCTGCAGAACCCCCGGAATTCGAAGCCGGAGCGGACGGTTGCCCTGAACCGCCTCGGGCGCGATTGCTCAAAGACGGCTGCTGCTGGCGCACTTTTTCGAGCACCGCGGCCTCATCCACACCGATGGTTTCAGCCAGGTGCTGGATATAAACCGACCGGGCCACTGCATCCTGAATTCCAGCAAGCACCGGGGCGATTGCCGCGATGATTTTCACCTTTCCCTCTAAAGCCAGCCCGTGGGCGGAAACCGCATTTTCGATCAAAAAGCCAAACAGGGTCGGAGCCTTTTGCGCCAGCCGGTCAAAGGCTTCCGCTCCCTGATCAAACAAAAAGGAATCCGGGTCATGACCCGGGGGCAGCAAAATCACGGCCGCCTCCATGCCTTCCTCAAGAAAGGCGCCGATGGTGCGCTTGGCGGCATTGACCCCGGCGGCATCCGAATCAAACACCAAATAGGCTTTCTTGTCCCCGGACCCGGCAGCCCGGCTGAGCCTGCGAATATGGTCCCGGGTCAAAGACGTGCCCAGGGTGGCAACGGAATTGGTCAGGCCGTGCTGATGCATGGCCAGCAGATCAAAATAGCCTTCAACGATGTAAACCCGGCCCCGGCTTCTGCAGGCGGACCTGGCCGCGTGCAGACCGTAAAGGGTGCTGCGCTTATGATATACCGGGCTTTCCGGGGAGTTTAAATACTTGGGCAGGGCCTCATCCATGACACGGCCCCCGAACGCCACCACCTGGCCGGTCACGTCCCGGATGGGAAAAATCACCCGGTTTCTGAACCGGTCATAATACCCGTTCTGCTGTTTTCTGGGCACAATCAGTCCGGCTTTTTCCGCAAGAGAAAGGGAAAAGCGGTTTTTGCGCAAAAACCCGATAAGGTTGTCCCAGCCCGGGGGGGCAAAGCCGATGCCAAACTGTCTGAGAATCTCCGGATCCATCCCCCGTTTTTCAAGGTAACTTCTGGCATCCCTGCCCCCGGGGTTTTTCAGGAGCATCTCCTGATAAAATTCCATGACCCTGCGATTTAACCCCAGCAGCTGCTCTCTTTGGGATGCTTCCTGCCGCTGTTTTTCCGACATGTCCGGAGCGGGCAGGCTCACGCCGTATTGACGGGCCACGGCTTCCACGGCTTCGGGAAAACTGATGCCGTCGTATTTCATCAGAAAAGTAAACACATTTCCGCCGGCCCCGCAGCCAAAACAGTGAAAAATCTGCTTTTCCGGACTGACGGTAAACGACGGGGTCTTTTCCGCATGAAACGGGCACAGGCCGGCATAATCCTTTCCCGCCTTTTTCAGAAACACCCGTGCGGATATCACATCCACGATTTCCCCGGCGTTGCGGATTTCGGCAAGCTTTTCATCTGATATATACAACGCCAACCGAGGCTACCTCCGATACAGGCTGTATGCCAAAGACATATTCGGGCAGGATTGGGCATGTGCCCAAATTTAAATGAAAATAAGGATTTGACACGGGATTGTCAAATTGATTTTAATCCCCGGCACCGGGCGAATCCCGCGCTGCCGGACATGTTTGTTACAGGGCATCGAGAAACGCCACTGCCTCGCGCAGATCCAGCCGTCCGTCATACAGGGCACGGCCCGTGATAATGCCCGAGACTCCGTCCTCTGCCAGTTTGGAAAGGTTCCGGATGTCATCCATGCAGGAAACGCCGCCCGAGGCCACCACGGGTATGCCCACCGCCCTGGCAAACTCCCGGATGGCTTCGATATTGGGCCCGGTCTGCATACCGTCGCGCTCAATATCGGTGAAATTGATGGCCGCCACACCGGAGTCCTCAAACTGCCTTCCCAGTTCAATGGCGGAGACCTCGGTGGTCTGTGTCCAGCCCTCGATGGCCACCCTGCCGTTTCTGGCATCAATGCCCACCACGATCCGGCCCGGAAAATCCCGGCAGGCCTGCCTGACCAGATCCGGATCATAAATGGCCGCACTGCCGATCACCACCCGGTCCACACCCTGGTCCAGATACATGCCGATGGTTTCCAGATCCCGGATACCGCCGCCAACCTGGATGGGCACGGATCCCGCGGCTGATGTGATCTGCTCGATAGCTGCAAGATTTTTGGGGCTTTTTTCAATCGCCCCGTCAAGATCCACAACATGAATGAGCCGGGCGCCCTGGTCAATCCAGCGCACCGCCATGGCCGGGGGATCGTCTGAAAACACGGTTTCCCGGTCCATTCGCCCCTGCAGCAGGCGCACGCACCGCCCGCCCTTGATATCAATTGCCGGTATAACAATCATTTTACCAACTCCTCAAATCCGAAACAGCAGCGCTACAATGTTCCCTTGGTGGACTGGACTCCGGCAATCCGCGAGTCATAAGATGTGGCCTGATCCATGGCCCGGCCCACGGATTTGAAAACCGATTCAGTGATATGGTGGTTGTTTTCCCCATAGGGCACCCGGATATGAAGATTCATGCCCACGGCATTAACCATGGCCCGAAAAAATTCCTTTGCCAGCTGGGGAGGGAAATCCGAGTCCGGATACAGCCCTGCGGGCAGGTCATAGACCAGATAGGGCCGGCCCGAAAGATCCGCCACTGCCTGGCAAAGGGCGTCATCCATGGGTGTTGCGGCAAATCCGTACCGCACAATGCCCTTCTTGTCCCCAAGCGCCCTGCAGATCACATCACCGAGCACAATGCCGGCATCCTCCACGCTGTGATGAAAATCCACATCAATGTCGCCCCTGGCGCGGACATGGAGATCAAACAGGCCGTGGACGGCAAACAGCGTCAGCATATGATCGAAAAAGGCAATGCCGGTATCAATGTCGTGTTTGCCGCTTCCGTCAATGTCGATTTTGGCAGAAATCCGGGTTTCTTTGGTGCTGCGCTCAGCTTCCGCGGTTCGGGCCATTTTTTATTTGTCCTTTTTGCAATCCGTTTTCCGGTATCAGCCCTGGCTGCATACCGCAGAGACACCGGGTTTGCGGTCCGGGAACGGGAAGGTGACAGATTGTGTTGCAGATAAAACAGGATCCATGCAGACGGGCATTCGGAAATGGTTTTAAAAACATGGTGGAGATGAGGGGGATCGAACCCCTGACCTCGGCGTTGCGAACGCCGCGCTCTCCCGGCTGAGCTACATCCCCACGAAATTAATAATCACGTATCATTACCAGAAGCTTTTGCGAAGGTCAAACAAAAAATAATGCCGTTACCACGGCCCCCGGATGCCGGGGCGGGTGAGGACAAAGTCGTAGCGCACCGGGTCATGGGGAACCAGTTGCGCAAACCCGGCTGTGATGTCCAGGGCGGTTTTGAGACTGGCCTGCCTGCGATCTGTCAGACCCATTTGGCAGCATGCCCGGTACATGTGGATATCTAACGGAATAACAAGCTTTGCCGGGCGCATCTGGTCCCATCCCCCGGGATCCACTGCATCGCAGCGCACCATCCAGCGCAGAAACAAAAACAGGCGTTTGCAGGCACTGCCCTTTTCCGGAACCGCCACCAGATGGCCCGGATTTTCCGGCCAGTGCCGGGCCATTTCAGACACAAACGCACCCAGGGCGGGCGCATAGGTGAGATCGTCCGGGCCGGCGCCTTGGGCAAATGCCTGCTCAAGACTTCCGTACCGCTCCACAAGCCCTTTTAGACCCGCCAACATGGCCGCCACGTGCCGACCCGTGGCAAAGCGGTGCACAAACCCGTCAAAATCCGCATACAAATCCTCAATGCCGGCATTTTCCAGGTAGCGCCGGGGAGAAGGGCCCATTTTGTCCAGGACCATTCGCACGCTTTTGACAATCTGCCCCACCTGCCCGTAGGCCAGGGCTGCAGCCGCAAAGGCGGCAATCTCCCGGTCTTTGGTTTCCGGATAATCATAGACGCACTCCAGGGGATCGGGGCGGACGTATCTGCGGCGGTTGTACTTTTGGTACAACGCTTCAAGATCAGCGGCATTCATGGCTATCGAATCTTGGCCCGGTACAGCAGCAGGCTGTTTGTCACCACGGAAATGCTGCTAAGCGACATGGCCAGGGCCGCCAGCATGGGATGGAGCTGGCGCAGCATCATGGGCAGACCTTCAAACGGGTTTAGCACCCCTGCGGCCACAGGAATCAACACCACGTTGTAACAAAACGCCCAGAACAGGTTCTGGCGAACCGTGGCCATGGTTTTTTGGCTGATTTGCAGCGCCCGTATCACACCGTGCAGGCTGCCCGAGGAAAGCACCACATCGCCGGTCTCAATGGCCACGTCGGTTCCCCCGCCAATGGCAAAACCCACGTCCGCCCGGGCCAGGGCCGGGGCGTCGTTGATCCCGTCTCCCACCATGCCCACACGCGAACCTTCACCCTGCACCGAGCGGACCTTGTCAGCCTTCTGATCGGGCCGGACCTCTGCCAGGACCTGGTCAATGCCCAGTTCCTGTGCAATGGCCCGGGCCGTGGCGGTGTTGTCTCCGGTGAGCATCACCACTGTCAGGCCGTAGTCATGCAGTGCTGCCACCACTTCCTTTGCCTCGGGCTTGAGGGTGTCGGCCACGGCAATGATGCCGGCGGCTTTGCCGTCTTCTGCCGCCATGACCACGGTACGGCCCTGCTGCTGCCATTTTTCGGCTGTGTCGGCAAATTCGGACACATCCACGTTATTGTCTGCAAACCAGTCAATCTTGCCCACCTCCACGGTACGGCCATTGACCCGGGCCCGGACCCCGTCGCCGCCAAAGGATTTGAACTCAGAAGCCGGATCAAAAGAAATGCCTTGATTTTCCGCTGCCCTGACAATGGCCCGGCCGATGGGATGCTCTGAGCCTTTTTCCACAGCTGCGGCCAGTGCCAGAAGCTCTTGCTCCGATCCGGTGCCGCCTGTGGTCTCAACCACCTCGGGCCGGCCGGCGGTCAACGTTCCGGTTTTATCGAGTAAAATGGTATCAAGCTGCTGGGCCGCCTCAAGGGCCTGGCCGCTTTTAAACAGCACCCCGGTTTCCGCCCCCTTGCCCGTGCCGGCCATGACCGCGGTGGGTGTGGCAAGACCCAGGGCGCACGGGCATGCGATCACCAGAACGGATACCAGCCGGATCATGGATGGAACAAAATCAGCGGTCACCACCATCCATATGGCAAATGTGGCAAATGCCGCAAGGATCACTGCCGGCACAAACACCGCCGCCACCCGGTCTGCCAGGGCCTGGATCGGGGGCTGGCTGCCCTGGGCCTGCTGGACCATCTGCACGATCTGGGCCAGGGCGGTTTCCTTTCCCACCCGGGTGGCCTTGAAATCAAAGGTTCCGTCAATGTTGATGGTGCCGCCGGTAACTGTATCTCCGGGCTTTTTGGACACCGGAACAGACTCTCCGGTGAGCATGGATTCATCCACCGAGGACTGGCCCGTTGCGATTTGACCGTCCACGGCAATACGCTGGCCGGGCCGCACCCGCAAAACCCAGCCCTTTTCCACGCGCATGGCGGCCACCTCTTTTTCCTCCCCGTTTTCCACCACCACGGCCGTATCCGGCCGCAGGCTGAGCAGCTTTCTGACCGCGCCCCCGGTTTTTCGCTTGGTGCGGGTCTCCAGAAGCTTGCCGAACTTGATCAGCGTGATGATCACCGCGGCTGTCTCAAAATAGAGATGATCGCCCAAAACGGGCAAGATCAGCACGACCAGGGAGTAGAAATAGGCCACAGACGAACCCATGGCCACCAGCACATCCATGTTGGCCCCGCGGTTGGCCAGGCTCCGCACGCCGCTGGTATAATAATCCCAGCCGGTGTAGAACTGTACCGGTGTTGCCAGCACCAAAAAAAGCCAGTTCACGGCGGTGCTGTGGGCCCATGGTCCCAGAAGGCCAAAATCCCGGCCCATGGAAAGCACAAAAAGCGGCAGGGTAAATGCCAGGCCCACGGCAAACTTGATGGTCTGATCCCGCACCTCGGCATTTCTGGCCGCGGATTCGGCATCTTCTGCAGAATCCGCCCCGCCTTCAGGAATGACCGCATCATAGCCGGCCTTGCGAATCGCCGCCACAATGCCTTCCAAATCCACCACAGAGGGAATATACTCCACACTGGCTTTTTCCGCGGCAAAATTTACGGATGCAGATACCACGCCCGGGGTTTTCTTGTTTAGCGCCCGCTCGATATTGGCCGCGCAATTGGTACAGGTCATGCCCGTAACCGGCAGTTCGGCCCGGCTTGTGGCAACACCATAGCCGGCCTTTTTGACCTGTGCGACGATGTCTTCGACCGCAAGTTTCCCGGGATCATATGAGACAGCAAGCTGTTCTGCACCGAAATTGACGTCTGCGGATTCAATGCCGGATAACTTTTTTACGCTGCGCTCGATATTGGCGGCGCAATTGGCGCAGGTCATGCCCGTGACCGGCAGCTGCCGGGTAACGGCATTCTGGCTGCGGCCGGTTGTTTCCGGGCTGTTGGTATTGGATTTTGCCTGATCTGCTTGATTTTCCGGATTAGACGGGGTTTGTGTCACGAAACCATCCTGAGGGGTTGTTGGGAGCCCTTATTGGGCCGGGTAATTGATTTCCTTTAATTTTTCCAGAATCTGATCCATACTGGCCGGGGCATCAAACTTCACCGTGACCTGCTTTTGGTCTGCATCACCGTCAACCGATGCCACGCCCTGGATCTCCGAGAGTTCATTCTTGATGGTCATCACGCAATGGTTGCACGAAATATTGGGAATCTGAAGTGTCTTGGTTTCCATATCATCCTCCTTGTTCAGGTACGCAGTGCTGCTGCCAGCGCCCCTTCCAGCTCGGGGTATTGAAATTCAAACCCGGCTTCCAAAAGCTGCGCCGGCACCGCGCGCTGGCTGTTTAACATCAGCTTTCCAAGCTCACCCATGGCCATCTTTAGCACAAACCCGGGCACCCGCAGCATCGCCGGGCGCCTCAAAACCCGGCCGAGGGTTTTGGCAAACTCCCGGTTGCGAACCGGATTGGGGGCGGCAAAGTTCACCGGCCCGGAAATATCGGAATTTTCAATCACAAAGGCCATGGCGCCAACCAGATCATCCATGTGAATCCAGGGCATCCAGTGGGTGCCGTCTGACATGGGACCGCCCGCAAAAAACCGAAAAGACGGAAGCATGGCCGCAAGGGCGCCGCCGTCTTTTGCCATGACCAGGGCAAATCTGGGCAGAACCACCCGCACGCCTTTCTGCTGTGCGGCAAGGGCTGCATTTTCCCAGTCAATGCTGAGACGGGCCAGGAAATCATCGCCCGCAGGCGCGGTTTCATCTGCCGGGCGATCGCCCTTGTCTCCGTAATATCCCACCGCCGAGGTGCTGCACAACACCCCGGGCCGGCCCTCGTCCATGGCCTCTACCAGATTTGTGGTGGTCTGGATCCGGCTGTCATAAACAAGCTGTTTATATTTTTCCGTCCACCTGGAAAAAATATTTTTGCCCGCCAGGTTGACCACTGCATCGGCTTTGGCCACTGCATCCTGCCATGAGCCCGGCTTTGATGTATCGGCCCGGATATAATGGATGTTATCATCTTTGAACGATTCAGGCGGCTCGTTTCGATCCACGGCCGTGATGGACCAGCCCCGCTGCAGAAAATCCCGGATCATGTGCCGGGCCACAAAACCGGCAGCCCCGGTGATCAATACATTCATACCAGTCTCCCCAAAAAAATCAGGGCACGGCCAGAACCGCCGCGCTCTTCACCCCCTGAAGCACTTTCTGGGCCACACTGCCAAACAGAAAATCCTGCAGGGAAGACACCCCTCTTCTGCCGATGATCACCACATCGTAACCGGATTCGGCCTCGGAAATAATGTCTCTGGCCACTCCACTGGAGCGCCTGTTGATTTTGGTATGAACCTGCTCGTGATCAAATCCCGCCTCGATCAGGCACCTGCGTGCCGCCTGGATTGCGGTTTCCACAAGTTCCCGCTTCTTGTCCTCAAGCGAGCAAAAGGCCTGCTGCTCGGCCTTGAAATACGGGGTCAGCTCCGGGCTGTTCATGGCGCAAAGGGTGGAGCTGTCTTCAACAACGCTGAAAAGCGTGATTTTTGCATCCCGGAGAAAATGATCCGCAGCAAACTGCACGGCACGCATGGCGTTTTCGGAATCATCAAAGGAAATCAGTACTTTTTTTGCCATTTCAAGGTCTCCTTAACTATGGCGGGGGTTTTTGTTCAGGGTTTCCGACAAAGGCGAATACCGGCGTATGCGGCCGATGCAGACACCCATCACGCCTGGTCCAGCAAGACCTGCACCCGTGCCGGGTCATAGCTGCGGGCCGCCAGGGGGCTTTCTGCCAGCCCGGGCACCCGATCGGCAAAACAGGGACGGTCCTTTTTGTAAAACAGCCCCGTGGCCATCCGGTCACCGCCGGCCATTACAAGCTCCATGGCCGCATTCCAATCCTCTGTATCATGGCCCTGGGCATTGATATCATAGACCCGCTTTTTATACCAGTCATAGGTATTGACCGTGTTAAACGACACGCAAACCTGCATAATGTCAATGACACTCACACCCTTGTAGTCCATGGCCTGGCTGATAAGCCCGGCAAGCTGCTCCTTGTGGCCGCAGTAGGCCCGGGCCACGAAACCCGCCCCCTGGGACAGGGCCAGGGCCACCGGGTTCAATGGATCGCTTCTGACACCCATTGGCTGTATTTTGGTGACAAAGCCCCGCTCGGATGTGGGCGACGCCTGTCCCTTGGTCAGGCCGTAGACCCGGTTGTCATGGATCAAAAGCGTCATGTCCGGATTTCGCCGGATGGCGGCCAGAAAATGATTGCCCCCCTCGCCGTAGCAGTCACCGTCTCCCATGCTCACCAGGATGGGAAGTTCGCCATTGGCCACAGAGACGCCTGTGGCAAGGGGAAGAGCCCGGCCATGCAGGCCGTGGAAAAAATTGCAGCGCAAAAAATGCGGGGTTTTTCCGGCCTGGCCGATGCCGGAGATCATCAAAACATCTTCCGGAGCCAGCCCCTGATCCGCCAACGCCTGCTTTAAAGCATCCAGAATCGGAAAATTGCCGCAGCCCGGGCACCACTTGTTTTCATAATCGCAGTGAAAATCGCTCACATCAACCATCAATGGCCTCCTCGGCAGCCTTTACCCGCCTGGCGATCTCAAAGGGGAAAAAGGGGCGGCCGTCGTATTTCAGTATTGCCTGATAAAATTTCAGCCCGGTTTTCTCCCGGATAAGCCCGCCGAGCTGGGCGGAAACATTTTGCTCCACCATGTAGAAACGTTCACAGCGGCCAAGGATTTCTTCTGCGGCCTGCTGCGGAAAGGGCCAGATATCGGTGAAATAAACCCCGCCGGCATCCATGCCTTCAGATCTGAGCATGTCAACACTTTCACGGATTGCCCCGGCAGCCGATCCCCAGCCCACCAGAAGGACACGGCTGTCGGGATAATCTGTCCGCGGCGGGCGCATTTCCCCTTCCATGGCGGTAAGTTTTCGGAAGCGCTTGTCCACCTGGCCGATGCGGTCCGGGATGGTTTCGCTGATATGGCCGTCCTGCTGGTGTTCGTTTCCACTGACCATGACCAGGGCCTGTCCCGCGCAGGGCAGCGCCCGGGGAGAGATCCCGGAATCAGTGATTTCATAGCGCCTGTAAGCTTTCGGATCATCCATGTCCGCATCCGTAACAATGTGGCGCTTAAGGGATTCAGTCGCGGTCAGGGATTTTTGGGCAATGTTGACGGAATCGTTGAAATACTGATCCGTCAGCACAATGGCAGGCACCTGGTACTTGTCTGCCAGGGCAAAGGCCCGGCCCATGGTTTCAAACCCGTCATCCAGGCTTGTCGGGGCCAAAACAAACCTGGGAAACTCGTCCTGGGCCGCATGGAGCACAAAGCGCAGATCCGCCTGAGCCGTGCGCGTGGGCAGGCCTGTGGCCGGCCCGGGGCGCTGGGAATTGACAATCACAATCGGGGTTTCCGTGATGCCGGCAAGACCCAGGCCTTCGGTCATGAGGGCAAATCCGCCGCCTGAAGTGGCGGTCATAGCCCGCACCCCGGCAAACGAGGCGCCGATGACCATGTTGACCGCTGCGATCTCGTCTTCTGCCTGCTCCACCACCAGCGGAGCCCGGTCTTCAAAACCGGTGAGGCCGGCCATTATATCAGTGGCCGGGGACATGGGATAGAATGCCGCAAACCGGCAGTCCGCAGCCAGGGCCCCCAGGGCAAGGATTTTCGCACCGGACAGCAATTTTCCCGCCGGTTTTTTCTCCGGCCAGGCAAAAGCCGGTGCAAAATCAATTCCCGTCACAGCCTGCATCCCGCTTTGCGCAGCCTTGAGGTTGTTTTCCAGAACCCCGGATTTTTTGCCCTGAAACTGTGTTTTCAAAACATTTTCCAGAAGACTGTCCGGCGCGCCCAGCAGGGACAGGCAGGCACCGGCTGCCACCGTATTGGCCATGATGGCCCCGCCGGCCTTGCGGGCCATCTCGGTCACTGCTATGGACACAACATTGTCGCCTGGAGTCTGCTCCTGGGTGTCAAAAATGGCCAGGCCGTTTTCTGCCAGCTCAGACAGATGCATGTCCAGAGTCCTGGGACTCAGGGCCACAAGCAAATGCACCCGGTGGTCCGGGGCGGCCACGGGCCTGTCGCTGATGCGCAGCTGCAGAAAACTGTGACCGCCCCGAATCCTTGATTCAAAGTCATTTACAGCCAGAACATAAAGTCCGCAGCCATGGCAGACACGGGCCAGCAGATCTCCGACCGTCTGGATCCCCTGCCCGGCCTCGCCGCCGACTTTCACTGTCACATCTATACCCATTGTCTCCTCCGGACCCGGCCGGTCCCTGTCCTAAATTTTCCCGGCCCGGCCGTCGTCACAGGCATCATCTGTATCATCAAACCGGGCATGCTCGCCAACCGGCATCTTGGTGCAGACATCTTCAAACGAGGTGTTCTTGTCCATGGTGCGCACGGCGTCCAGAACCGAGTCATAATCCGGCTCCTGCCCGATTTCCGGCACCTGCTGGGTGTAGAGCACCCGCCCGCTTTCGTCGATGACCACCACTGCCCGCGACAGCAGGCCGGCCAGAGCACTGTCTGTGATGCGCACCCCGTAGCGGTCCCCGAAATCCAGGCTGCGAAGCTCGGACAGGGAAATAACCGCATCCAGCCCCTCTTTGTCCACAAATCGCTGGTGGGCAAAGGGCAGATCCCGGGAGATGCAAAGCACGGCCGTGTTGTCCAGGCTGTGGGCCGCTTCATTGAACCGGCGCACGGATTCGGCGCACACCATTGTCTCAATGCTCGGAAAAATATTTAAAATCACCTTTTTGCCTGACAGATCCGCCAGGGACAAATCCGTGAGATCGGTTTTGGTGAGCACAAAATCCGGTGCCTGCTGCCCGAGTTCGGGCAGTTCGCCATTGGTCTGAACCGGGTTTCCTTTAAATGTGATATTGGCCATGGCCGCCTCCTTAATTTGGTTCAAAGTTTGTTTTCAAAAAACAATCACCTGATCGTTTTCTCCAATATAAGCATGGCAGGCGGCCAATGCATCCAAAAGCCTACATCAAAAGGATCTTTTCAGTGGCTGCCAGGTAGGTGCGAAATCCACCGGCCAGGTTGGCTGCGGAAAAACCATGCTGAATCAGAATTTTGTAAGCCAGATAGGAGCGCATGCCCACTGCGCAGTAAGCCACATGGGTTTTATTTTTGTCCAGTTCACCCATCCGGTCGCGCAGTTCATCCACGGGAATATGTACGGCCCCGTCAATGGTGCCCGAAGTCCGGACCTCTATTTTGCTGCGCACATCCAGCAAAACCGTTCTTTCCGGATCAAGGCCGGCCACCTCGTCCCAATTGATTTTTTCCAGATCCTTTTTGAGCAGGTTGGCTCCCACGTATCCGGCCATGTTCACCGGATCCTTGGCTGAACCATAAGGCGGGGCATAGCACAGATCCAGCTCTTCCAGGTCAAAGACTGTCAGCCCTGCATAAATGGCTGTTGCCAGCACATCAATGCGCTTGTCCACCCCGACCTTGCCCACGGCCTGGGCGCCCAGAAGCCGGCCGGTACCGGGGCTGAAAAGCAGTTTCACCGCCATGGTCTCGGCCCCCGGGTAATAGCCCGCATGGGAACCCGAATGGGTGTAGGCGGCTGTATAGGGAATATTTTCCGTTTTCAGTGTTTTTTCGTTTAACCCGACTGACGCGGCCGTGTTCTCAAAGACCTGAACCGCACTGGTGCCAATTGTGCCCCGGAAAACCGAAAGCCTTCCCATGACATTGTCTGCTGCAATGCGGCCCTGCTTGTTGGCCGGGCCGGCCAGGGGAATGAGCACGGGTTTTCCGGTGAGCCGGTGACGGATCTCCACAGCATCGCCCACGGCATATATATGGGGATCCGAGGTGCGCAGGGTGTCGTCCACGCAAACGCCGCCGCTGTTGCCAATCGCCAGGCCGGCCTTGCGGGCAAGGCCGGTTTCCGGGCGCACGCCAATGGACAAAATGACCATGTCGCAGTCAATTTCATTGCCGTTTTCGGTTTCAACGGTGATACCTGAGCCATTTTGCTTCAGGGCGGCCACCCCGTCGCCCAACCGGCAGTCCACCTTTTTTTCAATCATGTGCGCCTGCACCAGGGCTGCCATTTCATAATCAAGCGGCGGCATCACCTGGTCCATTTTCTCCACCATGGTGATCTGCACACCCCGGAAAACCAGGTTTTCAATCATTTCCAGGCCGATGAACCCGCCGCCCACCACCACGGCGCGCTCTGGTTTGTTTTCATCCACATATGCCTTTATCCGGTCGGTGTCGGGAATATTTCTGAGGGTGAAGACATTGTCCATGTCCACGCCTTCAAAAGGAGGACGAATGGGTTCGGCACCCGGGGAAAGGATCAGCTTGCCGTAGGATTCCCGGTACTGCTCACCGGTTTCATGGTTGAAAACCACCACCTGCCGGTTGGCCCGGTCAATTTCGACGACTTCTGAGTTGGCCCGCACATCCACATTGTACCGTTTGGAAAAAGACTCGGCATCCGTGACCATGAGATCCTTGCGCTTTTTGATCACTTCGCCGATATAATAGGGCAGGCCGCAGTTGGCAAAAGAGATATAGGGACCGCGCTCCAAAACGATGATCTGAGCGTTTTCATTCAACCGCCGGGCCCGGGCCGCGGCAGTGGCACCGCCTGCAACACCGCCCACAATAACCAGTTTGTCTGTCATAAACCGCCTCCTTTGAAAAAAGCGCTCTGCTTTTTCTGAATTTTGATACGCCTGTAAAAAGTCTTTTTTACAGGCAGTGTTAAGTTTTAAGTGATTAAGTGTTAAGTAAAATCAATAAGTTGTCTCTTTAGTTGTTGACGGCGATATCCGTTTCAGGACTTTTTCTGAAGTTACTTCGAAGACTTCGATGTGTTGCTCCGGGCCCCTTTCTTGTGAAACTTTGCACACAGTCGGCCATGATGCCGGCCCGGCGGCGGTTTGCGAGTCGCATTGAGCGCGCAAGCGGTCAGCAGGGAGCAACCGCC